>DATMYN010000113.1:0-6461 GCA_035560875.1 Longilinea sp.
GGATTTTCATATTCATGTATAATCGAAATCATGATGATCCAAGATCAATCTCCACATGTACCGTACGACCTGCAAGACGAGGGCAGCAGTTTACGGCTTTCTACCCGCCCTCCGCGGGTATGGTGTTCATTATTATTCCTGTGCGTCTGGTTATGCGGCTGGGCAGCCGGAGAGGTCTTTGCGATCTCGTCTTTGATCGGAAATTACCTTCCCGTGCTTACCGGTGAAACAAATATCACCCAAACAGGAGGGTTCCCGGGGTTGTTCTTATTATTCTGGTTAACCTTATGGACGATTGGGGGTGCGTTCGCCATATGGAACGTGCTTTGGCCTTTATTTGGTCGTGAGATCACGACCATCAGCATGGAAGAGATCGTTATTAAAAAAGCGATCCTGGGGGTTGGTCCTTCAAAACACTATGACGGGGCTTGGATCGATAACCTGCACAGCGCCCGCACCCTGCCGCCCAGCCAAAGAGGTAGTATTCCTCTCCAAAAGTTCAAGCTGTGGACCCAAGCGAATCTGGTTTTTGACTATAACGGTCAAACCATTCCATTCGGTATCGGGTTGGAGGCGGATCACGCCAAGAATATCGAAGCTGCTATCTATTCGCGTTTTCCTCAGTACAAACCGAAATTCGATGAACCGCAGCAGCCATAAAGACCTTTCATGAATGACATCCCGGTTTCATTTGCTCAATCGCTCCAATCCTTATCAGGGATCCAATTAAACTCCCGGCAACTGCATGCTTTTCAGGTGTATGAAACCGAGCTCATGGATTGGAACGAGAAATTCAACCTGACGGCTATCCGGGATGTGGATGGTATCCGCACCAAGCACTTCTTAGATTCCCTCACCTGCCTGCAGGGAATGAACACCAGCAATCCAAACCCACGCCTGATCGATATAGGAACCGGGGCAGGTTTTCCGGGGTTGGCATTAAAGATCGCCATCCCTGGGGCGCAACTCACCCTGGTAGAGTCGATCGGGAAAAAAGTGGAATTCTGCCGGCATATGGTGGATATCTTGAAGCTGGATAAGGTCGAAGTGATCCAAACCCGGGCGGAAGAGATTGGGCAAATGCCGGCTCACCGTGAGAAGTATGATTACGCCCTGGCACGGGCGGTAGCCAACCTGCCGATTTTATTGGAATATACCTTACCGCTTGTAAAGATCGGTGGAAGGGTGATCGCCCAAAAAGGCAGCAGCGCTCATGCAGAAGCCAATAGTTCGCATAAAGCCATGCAGCTCCTGGGCGGTCATTTACGCCAACTGGTAGCGGTAGTTCTACCGGGTGTAGCTGAAGACCGATTTTTAGTGTTAGTGGATAAAGTGGCTGCCACTCCCCCGCAGTACCCGCGCCGGGTGGGTGTTCCCCAAAAGAAACCGCTATAACTCGGTAGGTGTTACCGTACCACCGGCGACCTGCCAGATGGTGCTCTTTCCGACGAATTCCGGTGAGAACAGTCCCCGGTCGGCCGTCGAAAGAAATGCCTGTTCATATTCCCCTAAATAGGTCATCAGGTCTGCCCTACGGCCGGTATCCAGTTCCGCCAGGATCTCATCCAATAACAAAACCGGCCATTCGCCGCTGCGTTCCTTCATCCAGGCTACTTCGGCCAACTTAAGAGACAGGATAGCCGTGCGGATCTGGCCGCGCGAGCCGTAATCTCCCAGGTCGATGCCGTTGCCGATCACCCGCAGTTCATCGCGGTGTGGTCCAATGGTGGTTACCCCACGGGCGATCTCTTCGGAATGCAGTTCGGATAGGCGCTGGAGAAAACCATTTTGGATCTGCTCCAGGGATAAGCCGCTCCGATCGGCGCCGGTTTGGATGGGCAGGGCTATTTGGCCGTTGGGTTTTGGCAACGGATCATACGCCGGTTGGTAATACAAGCGCAGCAACTCTGTCTGGTGGGTCAAGATCTGATGCACTTGAGATGCCTGGCGTTCCAATTCCACCAGAGCTTTAATGCGGGCATGGATGATCACCGCTCCGCGTTTTGCGATTAATTCATCCCAGGTATCCAGCAGGGCTGCATCCCCGCCCTTTTCATTCAACTGTTTCAATAACGCATTACGCTGTGAAAGAGCTTGCTGGTAATCGCTGAGGGCTGCCGCATACCCGGGCACCACCTGCACCAATGCCTGGTTGATATACCGCCGGCGTTCATCGGGTCCGCCCTCCAAGATCTGGGTCATCTGCGGCAGAAAGAGCACGGCCATTAAATGACCGAGGGCGTCGTTGGTATTCTTTTTTACCCCATCCAGCAAGATCTCGCGCCGCAGGCGGGATCCGCCATTACTGCCATTTTCCATGATCAGACGCACCTCGAGTTTGTGGGTCGATCCATGCCGGCTGTAATGGGCAACCAGGCGGGTTACGGGCAGGTTGTCTTGGGCAGCAATAAAATTCACCAACTGGCGGTCGGTTTGGGTATGGAACGACTCAAAGGTGGCCAAATAATAACAAGCTTCTAAAATGGTAGTCTTGCCTTGGGCATTCTGCCCCACCAACAATAAAATCCGCCGGGGAGTTTCTAGTTCCAGGCGGCTAAAACAACGAAAGTTGGTGAGGGATAGATGGGTTAAGTACATCCTGCTCTAGTCCAAATTGCCTAATCCTTGATGATCTCAGCTTCTTCTTCAGAAGGCTGCCAAACTTTAATAGCAACATCCGGGAACACAACGCCGTCCAGGTGGTCGATCTCGTGTTGGAAGATGCGCGCCAACCAGCCGTGGGCTTTGATCTTGGTCGGTTTGCCGTGACGGTTGATACCTTTAACGATGATATCCTCATGCCGGGCAACTTCTCCGACCAGGTTAGGTACCGAAAGGCAGCCTTCCACGCCGGTAACCATCAGATCCGATTTTGTCACGATCTCCGGGTTGATGACCACATACAATTTTTTGGGTTTTTCTTCATCTTCTTCATCACCAAACTCGACCGTGATCAGCCGGCTGGAAATACCGATCTGCGGGGCAGCCAAGCCAACCCCGGGAGCCTGGCGCATGGTTTCGACCATATCGTCGATCAATACCTGTAAATCTTTATCCACAACCGTGATCTTGTGAGCTTTTCGCCTTAGAACGGGGTCTGGTAAAAATTTTATCTCTCTGATTGTCATGTTTCACCATTCAGCATAAAGTAGCCCCATTTTACCCTGAAATCCCCGGCTCTGAAGGCTTCTGTCCGGATCCTTCACCCATTACTTTATGGTAGGCTTCCATCCAGTCGCCGATGCGCTGGCGTTCGGCATCTGCAGCGGCTTGTTTTTCCCGTTGGTTGAAGAGCATGAAATGACGGAATAATTCCCGCTGTACTTCTGACGGGTTGGATACGTTATCAAACGTAAAATCCTGGTCGCCTACCCGGATGTAGATGGTACCGAAATTGAAGATGATGCCAAAGATGCTATTGCGTTTGTATTCAATGGACTGGATGTTTTTTAGTGGCGCAGCCCGGCGGTCTTCTTCGGCCAGTGGTTTTCGGTATACATCTATGATCTGGTCATTGGTGATGATATAGACATCATTATGCCAATCCACGTACTGGTAGATCCACCATAACCAGGCAAAAAAACCGAGCAGTAAACAGAAACCGATGAACCAAACCATGGGTACAGCCGCAAGCTGACCGTTCAAACGGATGATGATGGCTGCCAGCAGTCCGGCAATAACAAGGTTCGGGAAGAAGGTTTTGACGATCAACAGGAACCAATGGGTTCGATACATGATCGATCCGTCTTTTTCTTCGCGCAGTCGGAACAGGTTGCCCAGGGCTGAAGTGACCGCCCCGGAATGCACATCCGCTTCGATTTCTTGATCCTGCCCATCAGAACCACTGGAATAGCTTCGCGATGGACTTCGTTTAAACCGCTGGCGGATGCTATCTTCAATTGCCTCTTGCTGCACCTCTTTGGTTGAGTTTTTGGCTTGGTATAGATATTGGGCAATAACGGCGGCTACCTGTTCGGGATATTCGAGCGTCTTAAAGGTCAACGAACCGGTATAGGTTCGCAAATTGATATTTCCGTAATTCAACAACCTGCCCCAAAATCCGGAAGTGGTCCCAATGGTTAGGACCGCCTCAAGGGGTACTTCTTGCCGGCTTTCATAGAGCAGAATGACTTTACGGATGAGCAGCAGACGGCGGTTCGTGATCACATAATAATCGTTATTCCAATCAACACTCGCAAGGACTGCCCACACCATAACGACCAATGTTACAAACCCAGCCCCGGCAAGGATCAGTGGCTGGTGAACGTTGAGGATCAAATAAAAATATGCCAAGGGGATCAATAGGAGTATGGCAATGACCGTGGGCAAAAACAACATTTGGATCAAAACTATCGAATGCCGGCGGGCGATAAAATGGATCACCTCATCTTTATCGATCCAGTCAAACGTTCGGGAAGTGACCAAGCGGTAACTGGCTAAGATCTGGTGAAACCCGGTCTGTAATTCGGGAAATTCTTGTATCAGGTCAACGACCTGAATGCCGCGTAAACGCAGCAAGGTTGCCGCACCTTTTGCCACTGCAGAGGCTATGCGTTGATCGTAACTATTCGAGAGAGCCTCTTCACCGAAATAATCCCCCGAACCGATAGCCACTTCTTTATGATCCGTTCCACCCTCGTCAAATTTTAACAAGACAGAACCGGAAACAACAATGTAAAAGTTGTCCGGTTCAGCGTATTGTTTGAACACAGGTTTACCATCCGGATACTGGACAACATCAAAATAAGCCGCCACATCTTCCAAGCGGTCATCATTCAAAGCCTGGAAGAGATGGACTGTACGCAGTACCGCTATGATTTGAGCCGGATTCACACCCATGTGCAATAGTATAGCACGGCACATAAAATGGAATAAATCACCTGTGGATTGAGTTAGGCTTGTTTCTAATCCGATAAGTACACCAGCCAGACACAATTCCCACATCAGGCTTCTTATGATAGCTTAACCTATATATGGTAAAATCCAAACGCGGTTAATTATTTATGAGACGTGAATCAAATTCCTACATGCGCTGGGTCGCCATCGCCCTGATATTGGGGGCTTTCCTCTTGACGATCTTACAACTGGTCACCTACAGCCGGCTGCGGAGTGCCTTTCCATCGGGCACCACAATCGCCGGAATTGCTGTGGGGGGATTAACCCAACAGCAAGCCGCTGACCGCTTGACCCAGGCGTATTCGCTGCCGATCGAAGCCCATTTTGGAGACGCTGTCTTTCAGATCAGACCGTCTTCAGTAGGTTTTGAAATGAACGTGACCGCCATGGTTACGGCTGCCGATGTCCAACGGGTTAACCAACCATTCTGGGTTGGTTTCTGGAATTACCTGTGGAACCAAGAATCATCATCCATCACGATCCCCCTTTCCGCCACAATCCCGGAAAACCGCTTGCGCTCCTTCTTAGAACAGGAGATCGCAGCCCGGTACGATCAACCTCCCGTGGCTGCCATGCCAGTCGCCGGAACGGTAAACTTCTCTTCGGGTGAAGCCGGTGAGGCTTTGAATATCGATCGAGCCATGGTGTTGATCGAGAGCGCCATGCGCTCATCCACCAACCGTATCGTAAATTTAACCTATGACCAAGTTGACCCTCCCCGTCCTTCTCTGGCTAATCTTCAGATCCTTCTTCAGCAGATCATTGATGTAAGTGGATTCGATGGTATCAGCGAGGTTTACATCATGGATCTGGAAAGCGGAGAAGAACTGAATTTTGCCTATACGCAAGGCGAGAATGTGCCCCCCGGGATCGCTTTCACCGCTGCTAGCACCATCAAGATCCCCATTATGGTCTCTGTCTTTCGACGGGTAAGTGAACCTGTTCCCGAAGCAGTAACCAGTCTTATACATGACATGATCGATCAATCTGAAAACCCGCCTGCCGATGCGTTGATGGAATTGGTCATTGATTCCAACCTCGGCCCAATGGGCGTTACCGATGACATGCAAGCCCTCGGCCTTGAAAATACTTTTTTAGCCGGTGAATTTGCGGTAGGTGCCCCATTACTACAGCGGTATGTGACACCGGCTAACTCACGTACCGACATCGATACAAGTCCGGATGTGTACAACCAAACCACACCGGAAGATCTAGGGCTTTTGCTGACTGATATTTACCAGTGTGCTGAAAACAACGGCGGTACTTTTGCGATCGTCTTCCCGAACGAGATCACCAGCTCGGAATGCCAGTTGATGATCAACTATCTGTTGAGCAACCGGATTGCCGCCTTAGTCCAAGCCGGTCTGCCAGACGGTACGCAATTTGCCCATAAACACGGCTGGATCGTTGAGACGGACGGATTAATGCATGCCATATCTGATGCCGGGATCGTTTATTCCCCATCCGGGAATTTTGTGATCGTAATAGCCATGTATCACCCCGTCCAGTTGATCTTTGATGATGCCAATCGCTTAGCTGCTGATCTGGGGGTAGCTGTTTATAAT
>DATMYN010000114.1:0-6123 GCA_035560875.1 Longilinea sp.
GTCTACCACCCGAACCTGCCTGAAGCTGCCAAAGACATGCAAGCCATCAGTACCTTTCTGATGGAAAACGGTGTATCTGAAGTAGTAACAGGTGCGGTCAACGATGATGGGCTACAAGCCGAAGTTGGAAAACGAAAGCTGGATATGGTCATTGCCCTGGGAGGTGATGGCACCATGCTGCGCGCCGGTCACCTTTGCGCGATCAACGACCTCCCACTTTTGGGTATCAACCTGGGACATTTTGGCTTTTTAACCGAACTAGACCGGACTAAATGGCCTGAAATGCTGCCGCGTTTGTTCAGCGGTGAGTTTCGGATCGAAGAACGCAGCATGCTGCGCGCCGAACAAATCCACCAGGGAAAAATAAAGGCTACCTGGGATGTGATCAACGATGTGGTTGTGTGCCGCGGATCCATTGTCCGCCCTATCCATTTGAACGCCTATGTTGACCATCATTTATTGGCTTCGTATGTAGCCGATGGGTTGATCGTCGCCACGCCTACCGGGTCCACCGCCTATGCGCTGGCAGTGGGCGGCCCCATTTTAGCCCCTGAACTACACACCAACATCATCGTGCCGGTAGCGCCGCATCTATCTCCTGATCAGGCAGTGGTACTTCCGGGCGATGCCTGCGTGGAGATCGAAGTCCTCAATCACCACCAAGCCGTGCTGTCCATCGATGGGCAAACACCCGTCCTATTAGATCCGGGCGATATCGTTACGGCTACCGGCAGCCCCTATCATCTGCATTTTGTGCGCTTCAAAGATCCCAGCTATTTCTACAGCCATATTACCCGTTTTATGGAACATAACCCAGCCACGAACGGTGACGAATGATCCAAGACACTTCTCCCGATACGCTCCATTGTGCCAACCACCCGCAGCGCGAAACGTATCTGCGCTGCAACCGCTGCGATAAACCCATTTGCAGCCAGTGTGCGATATCAACCCCTACCGGTTACCGCTGTAAAGAATGTGTGCGCGGCTTGCAAAAGGTATTTGAAACCGCCCATCCCATCGATTATCCAATCGCTGTCGTTATTGCCGGTGTGTTAAGCTTTATCGGCAGTCTTTTGGCTTCTGTTTTGGGATTCTTTATCATCCTAATCGGGCCTGTCATCGGTCTGATCATCACCGAAATAATCCGCTGGGGCATTAGGCGGCGGCGCGCACCCAGTCTTTTCCTCGTTGCTGCCATCTCGGCTGCCATCGGAAGTCTGCCGTTGTTGGTGATCAACTTGATCGGAATGATTGGGACCGGTTTTCAAGTCGGTATCCTTGGCCTGGTCTGGCAAGCTGTTTATTCGGTCATGATCACTACCACCGTCTATTACCGGTTAAGCGGAATCCAGTTATAGCCATGCTAATCGAACTACGGATCGAAAATTTTGCCATTATCCAGAAATTGGAAACAAATTTCAAGGGCGGGTTAACCACCTTTACCGGTGAAACCGGAGCTGGAAAATCCATTATCTTGGATGCGATCACAGCCCTGGTGGGCGGGCGGGCTGACCCAAGCGATATCCGGGCTGAATCTGAACGCGCATCCCTTGAGGCTATCTTCACCTTACCGGAAAGCAGCCGGGAAGTGATCTTACACCTACTGGAACGGGAAGAATTGGATGCAGACGAGAATTTTCTCATCATCAGCCGGGAAATTCGCCGCGAAGGCCGCAGCACTGCCCGGATCAACGGCCGGGTTGCCAGTGTTGCCTTGCTGCGTGAGATCGGCAGCTATCTGGTGGATATCCACGGTCAATCCGAGCATTTGTCTTTACTCAACCCGCGCCAACATCTGCGTTTGCTAGATCACTTTGCCGAATCAGCACCACTTTTAACTGCATACCAGCAGGTATACCGCCAACTGCAAAACACCCGCCGCGAGCTGAATAACCTGCGTATCGTCGAAGAAGAAGCGTTACGCCGTACCGATCTTTTAAATTTTCAAGTGCAGGAGATCGAATCTGCCCACCTGTTGCCGGATGAAGAAGACACCTTGCGCCAAGAGCGCACCCGTTTAGCTAATGCTGAAAACCTGGCTACCCTTGTCCAACAGGCGTTGAGCGCCATGGATGAAAGCCAAGATGAATCACTTCCCGCCTCCGATCTGATCGGTCAGGCAACCCAGGCATTGATCTCCCTGGCTCGGATCGATACCAGCCAGCAGCGGTTAGCCGACCAGGCAGCATCCATTGAAGATATACTCAGTGAGTTGAACCGTGATCTGCGCGCCTATTTGGAAGGGATCGAATTTAACCCGCGCCGTTTGGAACAAGTGGAAGATCGCTTGGATCTGATCAGCCGATTAAAACGAAAATATGGGGCTACCGTTGAAGCGGTGATCGCCTTCGGGCAAGAAGCCGGGCGCCAGCTTGAGCAAATTGCCCATGCCAGTGAACGCATCACCGAATTACAGGCTGAAGAACTGTTATTACGCAGTACACTTTCTGAGAAGGCTCAAGAATTATCCACCTGCCGCCGGCAAGCGGCTGAAACGTTGAGCAAGGCTGTCGAGATCGAATTGAACGACCTCAGTATGCCGGGGGCAAGGTTCGCGGTTGGATTCAGCCAGACTATGGATATGGATGGTCTTGAAACCGCTACGGGTGGGCTGGTTTCTTTTGATGAAACCGGCGCCGATAAAGTGGAATTTCAGATCGCACCTAACCCGGGAGAAGGGTTGAAACCATTAGTACGCATTGCATCCGGCGGTGAAACCTCGCGGTTAATGCTGGCTTTGAAAAACGTACTCGCTAAAGCCGATGAGATCCCCACTTTGATCTTTGATGAAATCGATCAAGGGATCGGCGGCCGGGTTGGCTCGATCGTCGGAGAAAAACTTTGGCAGTTAGGGCAGCAGCACCAGGTATTGTGTGTAACCCACCTACCGCAATTGGCCGCATTTGGCGACCAGCACTTCCGCGTTCAAAAGCGGGTGAATGAAGGCCGAACAACAACACATGTGGATAGACTGGAAGATGCGCAAAGGGTCGATGAACTGGCGCAAATGATGGGCAGTTTAACCGACACCAATCGCAGTGCGGCACAAGAAATGATCAATGCGGTGAAAGAACGGGAACAACTGCTAAAAAATCATGGTCACGGATAATGGCAGCCGGTTAAAAATACTTGTGCTCGGTCCACCGTTAATATTGGTGGGGGATACTCCAATCGAGATCAAGAGGCGCGTTGTACGCGCTCTTCTTTTTTACCTGGCATGTGCTTCAGCGCCGGTGCCGCGGTCTACCTTGACATTATTGTTTTGGCCGGATGAAAGCGAAGAAAATGCCCGCCGCCATTTACGCGAAAACCTGGGAAAGTTGCGCGCCGACCTGCCAAACCCGGATGTGATCCGTACTAAACAAGATCAGATCACACTAGATCCCCAAGCTGTTTACTGTGATCTCAAAGATTTCAATAACCGTTTGCAATCCGCCGGCCCGGTTTCCCGCTCCTTGCCTGGGCTTCTTTTACCTGAAGCCGTAAGAGCCTCCCTCATGGAGGCTGTACAGTTGTGGCGGTCTCCAAGGTTCTTGGATGGCGCTTCACTGCCAATGGTCAGTGAGTTGGAAAATTGGGTGACCGATATGGGGGCTGAAACAGAAACCAATCGAAAACATCTATTGGAAAGATTGGCCGATGACGCCATGGAACGGGGGGATGGCGAAACAGCCATCAATATGCTTCGCCGGGTATTACAGGTCGATGAGTGGAATACCAATATCCATTACCGGCTTGTTTCTGCCATGCGCAGTCTTGGCCGAAATAAAGAGATACTTGATCACTGCCGCAATCTGGAAGAATCGCTTCGTACAGAAAATCTTGGGGATATTCCTCCGGCTTTTGTACAGCTTTGCCAGGAAATTGAACAAGAATTATTCCAACCTGCACCATCAAATCGGACTATCTGGCCGCTCACAAGAGGGCTTCAATCCCCCTTTGTGGGTCGTCAAAAAGAATTGGAACAGCTTCACCAGATTTATACCCGCGGTGGGATGGTGATCATTGAAGGCGAAGCCGGCTCTGGAAAGACACGTTTGATCCACCAATTTTTTCAAAGGCTTGAACCACCGCCGCGCTTGTTGATGGCGATTAACCGACCGTTTGAGGATAATCTGCCCTTTCAACCTTGGGTAGATCTATTACGGCATAACATCACCACGGAAGAATGGCGGTTATTGGCGCCAGAGTGGGTGCAAATGCTCGCACGCTTGCTGCCAGAATTGTTGGAAACGCTGAATAAGAAGATCGTATCCGAGCATACTCCGCCTGAAAGTAACCCGACCCATCTATTTGAAGCCATTTATCAATTACTGTCCATTCTCAGTGCCAGGCAAAAGCTGTTATTTGTGTTTGATGACGCCCAATGGAGTGATGAATCATCCCTTCAGGTTCTGGCTTATCTATTAGGAAGGAATTTCTTCGCCCAGCGTGGGCTGCTGGTGATCGCCTGCCGGGGCGAAGAGATCACACCCCGGTTGGAATCGATCTTGGTCCAACCTGGAGCCAATAACCCGGATCGAAAGATCATCCTTGAAGAATTAAGGCCGGAAGACCTGCAAGATCTGGCCCGCTCCGTTTTGGGTACCACGCCGCATCCCAACCTCATTGAACGGTTATCCATCGACACGGGTGGAAATCCTTTATTTGTTCTTGAAACCCTGCGGGCTTTAACAGAGTTTTCGTTGGATCCCAACTTATTAGCCAGCATGCACCGCCTTCCGGTAGCCAGCAGTATGCATAACTTGCTGCAGCAGCGGTTAATGCTGCTCAATCCGACTACCAGGCAAGTAATCTCCATAGCAGCGGTACTGGGAAGCCAATTTACCCCGGCAGTGCTTGAAGCTGCGTCCAAGCTGCCGCCTGAAACGGTCGTGGAAGCATTGGAAAAGTTGGAAAAAACCCATTTGATCCGCTCTACCACAATACCTTATCCTAGTTATGTATTCATCCACGATAAATTCCGCGAAGAACTGTTAATGGGGCTTACCCTGGCACGCAAACGTCTATTACATCTAAATGCTGCGCAGGGTTTGGTAAAAGCCAGCAGTTCAATGCGCGAACAAGCAGCCGTAATCGCCAACCATTTCCAGGAGGCCGGGGACACATTTACAGCTTTTGCGTATTGGATGTTAGCCGCCGAACGAGCGACGGAGATGTTGGCGCGCTCCGAAGCGTACACCGCCTACAAAAACGCTGGTCAGTGCTTATTAACCGTTGAAGGCGATATTGAAGATGCCATGGTAAACCGCTACTTTAACGGTTGGGCTGATCTGGCCAGCCAGACCAATGATTTTCCAACCATGCTGTCTTGTTACAACCAACTTCAACAGGTTGGAAAACGGAGAAGCAGCAACCGTTTGTTGGGAAATAGCTTTTCCGGTTTAGCCTTTACCGCTATGAATCAGGGGTTATTCCCTCAGGCTGAACGGTTGATCACGCATGCGCTTGAGTATTTAGAAAGATCAAAGGATCTGACCGGATTAGCCACAGCCTACGAAAGAGCCGGAATGATCCAGATGCTCCAAATGAACAACAAGGATGCCATTGGATGGCTCGAAAAAACCATCGCAGCTACCAAAGAAGACCCTTCACCAGCTAGCAGCGAGATCCGGCGCGAAACAGAAACGCGTTTAGGAATGGTTTATATCTTGAACGGATGGCCATTGAAGGGTGAAGTTTTAGCTGCCCAAGCCCTCGAAGATGGGTACCATTCACTAAGCCCAACGGCCATCATGAACGGGGAAATCATCCTCTCCTCAGCCCATTTCTGTTCTGGCCGGCACATTACCGCCCGCCAGCATGCCATATCAGGGCTTCAAGTGGCGGACCGCTCGATGTGGTATTTACGTGCATTACTCTTGGTATCCGTTGGCCGGGCTGCCTTAAGCATGGGCAACTTGGATGAGGCTGTGGACTGTTTAAACTCCGCCATCCAAATGGGAGAAGATTATTCTTTTCCGGATGCAATTGCCGAAGCACAAACGGTGATGGGAGATGTGTATTGGGTACTCGGGGCAGCCTCTGAAGCCAGAAATCTTTACTTGAAGGCATTCCAATTTTCTCCGGACAGCTTTCAAGGATTAGAAAGCCGATTCCGTTATGGATACACTCTTTATAATG
>DATMYN010000115.1:0-9345 GCA_035560875.1 Longilinea sp.
GTTTATGCCTAACCTCGGATATCGCATTCGTGAACTACGCATGAACCGCGGCCTCAAATTAGAACAGGTCGCTGCAGAAACCGGTCTATCGGTATCGTTCCTCAGCATGTTGGAGCGTGACAAGGTCTCCGTGAGTGTGGATAACCTGGAGAAGCTGGCCCGCTATTACGAAGTGCACATGGTGCATTTTTTCACCGGACCGGATGAAACCCCTGTATTGGTCACCAAACGGGCTGATATCTTAAAGATCATCAGCGATCCCAGCCACAGTCCGGCGGCAGTCACACTGCTGGCCAACCGCCCCAACGCCCGGATCGAGCCCCTGCTGGTCAACATCGCCCCCGGTCAGGAAGAACCCCACTTCCGTAAGCATGAAGCCGATACCCTGGTCTATATCCTGGAAGGTCAGGCGCGTCTGATCGCCGAGACAGGTGAAGAAGAGCTGATCGAACAGGGTGATCTGGCTTATTATGTCAACTTCCCCCACCGGCGCTTCGCCAATGCCAGCAAAGAAAAGCCGCTGGTGCTGATCACTATCACCGCCCCGCCCACCAGTTCATTGGATGATCTATTGGCTGCGCGTAAAGGCTCTTGGGTGATGAATGAAGAATAATAGCTTGGTGCCGTATCCTCAGTGGATACGGCACAGTGATTTCTATACAAGGAGAAGCCTATGAATTTTAACGAGTATCACAACCATAAATGGGCAAAGAACCTGAAACATGCCCGCAGCTTATTAGCCAAAGGTGATCTGACCGCCTTCTATCACGGCGAAGACCTGCCGGAAGGGGATGTGTACCCCGGTATGCGCGTGATGGCTGCCTATTGGACTTCGGTGGAACATGAGATGAAGCTGCGCCGCAAGACCCTGCTGCGGGGCGCCAACCACCCCGAATGGGAAAACGATCCCGAGTTGGTTGCCCAAGCCAAAGACTTCCATGACCGCTACGTTGCGGATATGAAGGAATTGGTCGTGCGCAACAACATCGTCCCGGCAGAACGGATTGACGCATTGGCTGCCAAGGGCTGGGAAACCCCTGCCGATTGGGCCGAGGTAATGCGGGCCCGCCAACAAGCCAGCCTGGAAAGCCTTGAGAAAGGCGAGATCCCAGCCGACGTCATCGAAGCCTGGTTCGACTCGTGCCTGCGTTCGGTCTGCAACTACAACCGCTACCTGATCTGGGGCGGGGTGAACGCAGCTGCCCTGGTACGGCGCGAAGGCAAGGATGCCCTCAAGAAAGCAGTGGATGCGGTTAGTTCTGATTTCATGTGGGATATCTCCAAGGAATTCTTCGCCACCGTGCTGCCTGCCGCCGGATTTGAAGATATCGGTGATCTGATGGAATTAGGCTTACGCGGCATGTTCGCCGACCAGTATTACACCAAAGGCGAAGACCGTGAAGATGGTGAAAAGACCATCCGCACCAGCATCCTCAAGAATTGCGAACTGGCGGGTATCTACCACCAGGTCGAGGTATGGAACAACCTGCCGCCCTTCTCATTAGGTTATGGCATCTGCCGCTTTGATGAAGTCCACGGCCAGGCCACCATGATGATCACGATGCCACCCATGGTATCACCCTCCTACCGCCTGATCTCTTCATTGGCAATGCACTCCGACGCGAAAGAATGCGTCTTTGAATTGACCACCGTTCCGGCCGATGATATGGAACGCATCCTGATGGTTCAGGAAAAAGTTTTCGGTTCTGTCGATTGATCTACCCGCACTCTTACGCGGCACCTATTTCATACAAGGAGAATCAAAATGACAACGATCAAAGAAGTAATGGATAACATGCCCAAGCTGTTCAAACCCGAAAAAGCCAAGGGTTGGAACCGCGTTATCCTATTCGACCTGCAGGGTGAAGAACCCTCCAAATGGACCCTGACGGTTGAGAACGGTACTGCGACCATCGAAGAAGGCCAGACCAAGACCCCCAAGCTGACCATCCTCGGCAACAGCGAATATATCGTTCAAATGTTCACTGGCGAGACCCCACCCATGAAACTCGTCAACGCCAAGCTGCTCAAGATGCAAGGCCCCATGATGGATGCCATCGCCTTCTCAGGACTTTGGGATCTGCCCAAGAAATACTAATTTTTAAGTTGTCCAGTGCCTGCAAAGCGTTCTTTTAAGCGATACAGATACGAACCTATCCATAAAAACAAATAGACTTCTTTTTTTTCTCTTTTCGGGGATTGTTGTAATCAGAAGTCGACGTCTGGCACTGGACATCTCCTTTATCAGGAGTTCACTTTGAAAACAGGAATTATCTCCTATGGGGTGGCTCTTCCTAAATACCGCATCGCATCCGATGAGATTTGGAAAGTCTGGAAGAACCTCGCCACCGGTTTCTTTGATATGCTCAGCATTGGCGAACGCGGGGTCTTAGGGCCTGAAGAAGATACCCTTACCCTGGCCGTGGCGGCTGCCAAACAAGCCTTGGAACGCAGTGGTGTTGCCCCCGAAAAGATCGGCGCTGTGCTCTTAGGTACCGGCACAAGCCCGTATGCCACAAAAGCGGCTGCCACGGTGATGGTGGATGCCTTGGGATTGCCTAACACTGCCCTGGCTACCGATATCCAATGCGCCGACAAATCCGGTTCAACCGCCCTGTGGCTGGCGGCCGGGATGATCGAATCCGGGCAGATCGAGTATGCCCTGGTGATCGGCGCCGATACCATGAACCGGCACACCCAGCCCGGAATGGTATTGGAATATGTAGCTTCCGCCGCAGCGGTGGCTTTTGTGGTCGGCAAAGAAAACCCAATCGCCACCTTGGAAGGTATGGCTACCCACAGCCACGACCAGAACGACTACTTCCGCACCGAAGGCGAGCGCTTCATCCAATCCGGAGCCGGTTTTTACGGATGGGTAGCCAACTGGGGTCTATTGGACCATGTCGTTCCGGCCGGTAAAGCCCTCTTTGATAAACTCAACCTCAAACCAGCCGATTTCGCCAAGTTCGCCGTCCCGCAAAAGACCGGCATCCGCCCGTTGATGACGATGGGCAAGCTGGAACTGGACATGATGCAGGTGCTGCCCTTTGTGCTGACCGCTCAGATCGGCGACTGCGGTGCCGCCGGTGTTCCCCTTTCTTTGGCGCACATCCTGGATTTCGCCGAACCCGGAGAACGGATCGGCGTGATCGATTACGGCGCCGGAGCCGGCTGCGATGCCTGGTCGTTGGTCTGTACCGATGCCCTGGCTGAACGCCGTCCTCAACGCGGCCTGGTTGTTGAGCAGTTGGATGACAAGATCATGGTCGATTACGCCACCATGATCAAGTTTGAAGGCAAGCTCATGCAATCACCGCATCGTTTGTCGAATTTCTATTAGGCCGGAGGTCTATATGGGAAAAATTCTACGTAGAGTCATGATGGTGGGTGGTTTCATAACCCCCCCAAGCATCCCCATGGATTGGACCTGGCGGCAAATGGCCACCGAAGCCTTCTGGGGTGCGATCAAGAATGCCGGCGTGGCTGTGAAAGATGTCGATTTGGTCGCCTGCAACTATAACGACCGCGCCATCGCCGATTCATCCCCCGGTCCGCAGATCGCCGAAGCGTTGGGGATCATCCCCAAACCGGTCGTACCGATCGCCAATGCCTGCGCCGGCAACGGCATCGCCTCTTATGTGGCCTGGAATGCGATCGCATCCGGCCGCTGCGATATTGTGGTTTCGATGGGTTTTGCCCGTTCGGATAACTACGATGCCATGGAAGCGATGAACACGCAGGGCAATTACGTTGATTTCGATTTCATGATGGGTATGACCCATATTAATTACGGCTCCATGCGCGATGCATATTACCGGCGGAAATATGATGTTCCTCTGACCGCCGCCGGACAGTGGGCTTACGAATGTAACTGGTACGCCCGCCGCAATCCGCTGGCTGCCAATTACAACAAGCCCATGCCCGTGCTGGAAGAACTGTGCGCCGATACCCCCGATGCCGACCGCGACCGCCAGGCCACCAACCGCGGCGGGGTTGCCTCCGCCATGGTTTTCGTGGGCGAGGAATTGGCCAAGAACTTCACCGATAAACCCGCCTTGTTTGATGTGGCGTATGCTTTCCGCCCACCGTATATCGGCAACTTCTTCAATTACCCGGTCGAGAGTATGAAAGATTACGATCTGGCCGAGCTGCCCGGGCTGATGGCGGCTTCGAAAGAAGCCTTCCAAATCGCAGGGATCGAGAAAAAGGATATCGATTTGGTGCAGGTGCACGACCTGACTGCCTATGAAGGCATGATGGCGATCGAAGCGATCGGGATCTGCGAACTTGGCAAGTCCAAAGAGTACGTCCTCTCCGGTGGTATGACCCTGGAATCAAAATGCCCCATCAATACCTACGGCGGCGGACCGGCTTTCGGACACGGCTCTGCCGGATCCGATTTCCAGGCAGGTGTGATCGAAAACTTCCTGCAGGTGCGCGGCGAAGCCGGTGAACGCCAAGTCAAAGGCGCGACGGTCGGTGTCAACACCTCCTACGGTACCCACCACTCATTGGATGTGGTCGGTGTAGTACAGAAAGGTTGGTAAGTATGAGCGAACAATTCACCGATCAATTTGTGCGTTGGGACACCTTCTCCAGTGCGTTATGGTACCGCACCAAAGCCGGCCGCTACCGTCTGGAAGGCACGCGCTGCACCCACTGCGACACCAAGTTCTTCCCGCCCCGCACCGGGCTTATCTGCCCGGTCTGCCACGAGCGCGCCATGGAACCCTATCAGTGCGCCCAGACCGGCGAGGTCGTGACTATGGCACTGGACGATGTGGGATTTCCGGCCATCGGCTACGGCGACAATATGCCGCGCATCCAGGCCATCGTAAAGTTGGATGACGGCATCCACTTGATGGTGGATTTGATCCAGGTAGCTGACCCCAGCGAAGTACAGCCTGGAACACGCGTAAAAATGGTGCTGCGCAAACACAAGCGCGAAGACACCGGCGCCTGGGTTTATGGATATGGATTTGTCATAGACCGCTAAATTGCCTGGAGGAAGGCGGAGAAATTCCGCCCTCCTCCTTTTTTTCACATTCTGGGTATCAACATGACACAACAAACAACCACTGCAAGTCAACAAGAGGGTCTTAAATGGGGGCCATTGCGCCTGCTGCCGGGTATAAGCACAGGGAATGCAACCGTATTCATCCTTGGTTTTGTTTTCACCATGCTGTTTGCCACGTTTGTTCCTCAAGCACAGCCCTTCATATTAACAGAGGTTTTGCATATCCCGGCCGAACAGCAAGGACAGGTCAGCGGTTATCTTGGTTTGGCTCAAACCATTGTCGGCCTGATCATGCCCAGCATTTGGGGCACGATCTCCGATAAAAAAGGCCGCCGCCTGGTTTACGGCATCGGTTTCCTGCTGGCTGCTACCGGTATCATCCTGTACCCGTTAGCCGGCACATTGGTGGCTTTGTTCCTCTTCCGCATGATCTTCGCTGCCGGCTCGAACGCCGCCACCACCATGAGCAATGCGCTCACCGGTGACTATGTCGATCATAAAGACCGCGGAAAAGCGGTTGGCCTTACCTCAATGGCCGGCGGGATCGGGGCGTTACTGACCGTTTTCCTCTTCCTGCGGCTGCCCTCCCTGTTCCAGAACGGCGGCACGGATGCAGTAACCGCCGGGCGCTTCACCTACTGGATCGTAGCAGCCATCGGTTTGATTGGCACCGTCTTGGTCTGGCTGGGGTTGAAAGGGAAAAGCACTACCCAATCCGAAGAAAAACGCAAAGGGCTTCAAATTGCCCGCGAAGCTCTGGCGGCAGCCGCAGCCGACCCGGGCATATCCCTGGCATACGGCGTGAATTTTGTCGCTTCCGGAGCCGTCACGGCCATCGGCACTTTCTTCACCTTATGGATCGTAACCTATGGCACGGTCCAAGGCGGCTTGACCAGCGCTGAAGCCTTGGCTAAAGCCGGGATGATCATGGGCATCTCACAGATCATGGGATTGATCGCCTCCCCCATCTTTGGGGTGCTCTCCGATAAGATCGGCCGGGTGCGCGCCGTTATACTTTCAACCACCCTTACAGCGATTGCCTTTGCCGCCACCCTGCTCATCGCCAATCCTCTCAATAACATCATGATCGTACTTGGCTTGTGCCTGGGCTTCACCCAGATCAGCGGGCTCATTACGGGAGGTGCACTCATCACCAAACAGGCACCCGAATCGGTGCGCGGTGCGGTAATGGGCTTTTACGGTTTCTGCGGCGCTTTAGGCATTATGTTGGCCTTCTTGCTGGGAGGCTGGCTTTTCGACCACTGGATGTATCAAGGCCCGTTTGTGCTGGCTGCCGTTCTATGCGCCGGTGTAGCCATTTGGGCCGTCATTGTGAACAAGAAGATCAAATAGGAGACAACCATGGAAGATAATTACACCCTTGGCTTAGCCTTAACCGACTTCGTTCCGAATATCGCATTTTTGATCGGCTCACTTTTCCTTGTGCGCACCGTGCTCATGGCACGCGGCAAGAAGAGTTCACGCATGTGCATGGCGGGTTCAGCCCTAGTCTTTGCCGGCGGATTCCTGAAAGCCACCTGGAAACTGCTTTACACGATCGGGGTAGCCGATATCCAGATCTTCAGTACGGTCCAATTCATCCTACTGGCTCCCGGATTCCTGGCTTTATTGGTAACCGTTATCCTGCTGGCACGCACCAAACCCATTAAAACTCCGGTCGTTGCTTTGGCGATGGCTGCCTGGAAGATCCCCTTCTTAGCCATCATGACCCTCTCCAGCCTGGGCGCCCAGGGAATCCTTACTTTCATCTCCTTCAAACGAAAAGCTCCGGTTGCGGCCGCTTTGTTCATCGTGGCTGTGCTCTGCATGTTGGGCATGTCCGGAATGGCGAGCGGGGCTACCCAAACCGTAGCCACCCAATGGATCGAGGAGATCATGAATTCCGTCGGTCAAATTTCGTTTGCTGTCGGCTGCTGGCTGCTCTATAAGAATTATGGCGCTGAATTGACTGCCTAAGGAGGTCAAAATGGATGACAAGAAGCGTTTTGGAAAACAATATGGGTATGAAGTCCTGTTCAAAGCGCAGCCAAGCCATGCAACTGGTAAAACCGGTGTGATCATCGGTGAAATGGGCATGCCGGAAGACTATGATATTGAGTTCTACAACTACTTCATGGAGCATGTCTTTAATTACAGCCTGCCATCCTTCATCAAGCACTTCGTGCTTGCCGATCGAGGAATTGGATTGATCGATCCGGATAACCCAATGGCGCGCGAGGCATACAAACCCCGCCAACTGGTTGATCCGTTGGGATCATTCACCAATAAAGCCGGCGTCCCTTATGCCGACTGCAAAGTCAAGTGGATCGGTCCGAACAAGAAAAACCCCTGGGATCACGGCTACTTTTTATACAGCGGTGACGGCCCCAGCGGCCGCCCGGACGTGTGCGATAAGGTCGGCGCCAAGATCATCGGCTGGTATTACGGCCGGCTGCTGCCGGAAAAGAAGGTCCCGCTGCGCTACCAACTCCGCAAGGTCTACGAAGGCGCCCTTACGAAATTGGTGAAAAAATACCCAGGGGTCGAGTTCCGCAGTGCCTACTACATGTATCCTGAAACCGTTCACGCCGCCGTGGAAGATCTGATCGCAGCCGGTTGTGAGACCATTGTGTATCAGGGAATCAACTGCCCGCTCTACACAGATTTTGAGGATTATGGGCACGTGTTGGTGCTGCTGCATCAATTCGCGGGCGGCCGTGCCAAGGTCATCCTGGCTGATCAGCTAGGCAACCAACCTGCCTACCACCAGGCTTACTTTGATATGCTGCGCGACCAGTTGAAAGAACTTCCGGCCAAAGCCAGTGTGTTGGTGATCGTGTCTCGGCATGGACACCCTTTCAAAAAAGAAACTCAAGATGAACGAGCCCCTCTGTATTGCCAGCCGCTTGAAGCCGGGTTCAGAGAGATCATGGCCGGATGGAAGGGTAAATGGGAATTGTTATGGTCTGCGGATGAGTATGCGGATGATTATTGGGATAAAACCGGTATGAAGTATGAAACGTACGCGGCTTACCGCAAAGCCATTGAAGAAGGCTTTGATTATGCCATCGAACTGCCGGTAGAATTCCCGGCTGAAAACACTGACTTGATGATCTTCCACGCCATGAAAAAATTCAGTGCCTTCTCCGAGTACGACCGCTACGCCCCCATACCCTACCCGGATTGGGAAAAACCGTTGATCCGGAAATTTAAAGAAGGCAAAACCACCGGGATCTATGCCGGAACACCCACCGGTCCGTACCGAAAGCATATCATCGAAGCAACGGTTGCCTCGATCAGCCAAGTCCTAGACCCGGCTTAGAAAGGAATTGAGATGGAAAAACCTACCAACTTCCGCCCCTGGCTTAAAGGCTTACTCTTCTGGGTCACGTTCCTGTTGTTGACCGTGTTAAGCAAGCTTGCTCCGGTTTTCCCCATCACCCTCTTCACCGCAGTCGACGAATCGACCTTTCAACATTTCAAAGCCACCTTTATTGCTTATCTACTCATTTCGCTGGTTGAATATCTGGTGTTCCGCAAGAACATCAAACAAAACAGTTCCTATTGGTATGCGCGCCTGCTGGCAGCCGTCATCGCCCCGTGGATGGTCTTCTTGATCTGGTACCAAATGGCGGCGATCTACGGACCGCTCAACAGCGTCGGATTGGAGATCCTTTACGGCAACATAGTAACTTTTGTTGTTGGCCTGGTAGCCGTTACGCTTGAACGCGGTTTTGAGCAGATCAGCTATGGGAAATCACTCAAGGTACTCATTTGGGGGTTGGTCGTTTGTTCTGTTGTGCTTTATATCATTTTCTCCTTCAGACTTCCGTGGACGGATGTGTTCATTGAAGCTGAATGGCAGGAAACATCAAATATCCTTTGGAGGTTGTATGTGTAATCGTTTTGAGAATAAAGTTGCCATTGTCACCGGAGCAGCTTCCGGTATTGGCCAGAGTGCGGCGGTCTTGTTTGCCCGTGAAGGCGCAAAATTGACGATCTGTGATGTCAATATGGACGGCTTGGCTGAAACAGAACGGCAGATCATTGCTGCTGGCGGGGAATGCTTGAAAGTAAAAGTGAATGTGCGTTCGCAAGCCGATGTGGAAGCCTGTGTGAACGGCACCCTGGAGAAATTCGGTACCATCGATATTCTGGTCAACAACGCCGGCACCGGACAGTTCCTACCGTTTGCCATGATGGAAAACGAAGAGTACGAGCGGGTGATGGAGATCAATGTGCGCGGTATCTTCTTCTTCAGCCGGGCTGTGCTGCCCACCATGATGGATAAAGATTACGGCAAGATCGTCAATATCACCTCTATTATG
>DATMYN010000116.1:0-3428 GCA_035560875.1 Longilinea sp.
CCAATACATAAAGTAACGGCTGTTAAAGTTACTGCCGGCAAAGTTTTTTCGCGATTCAGAAACCGACCGCAGATGGCGGCTACAGCGGTGGAAATGAGACATAAACCGGCTGCCAGGAATCCCCATACCGCACCGGTTGGGAATTGGGGAGGGTAGAAAAAGAGAAATATTCCCAATAAACTTACCGCTATACCGAAATATTGCCGCCAAAAGGGTTTTTCCTTAAGCAGCCAAATGCCAAGAATGGTCACCACAATCGGAGACATATTCAACACAAGGCTTACCGAAACGGTCGGCAGCCTATCCAAGGCAAGGTACTGGCCGCTTTGAGCGAAAGGGTAGGTACATAATGCCAAAATAGCGATCCATACCCACGTTCTTGGTTTTACTTGCTGAAGTTGTTGCTTTACGCCTTTGCGAAAGATAAACGGAAGTAATATCACTGTTGCCAGCGAATACCTTAAAGCGGCATAGGTAAGAGGTGAGATATCTGTTAATCCAAGACGGATCAATATCCAAGACGTTGACCAGAGAAAGGTAACCAAGAGGTTGAGGAGGATAGCCTTAAGATGGGGAGAAAAGCGAATGTTCACACCATTTCCTGGTTGGCGGCTCGTAAATCGCGTACATTCAAACGTAATGTTGAAACACCATTGTAATTATTTGTTTCAAAAGTAAAAACCATATCAATCCGGTCAGACAGATTAGCCGCTAATTCCCCACGCCGGAAGGCAATCGCATCATAAGTGACCCAACCATCCGAAATGGTAAGGCGAAGGTGACTGTTATCTGAACCAAATGTCTTGACTTTCTTTACTTCCACGTTCCGAGTCATGAACAGTGCTTCCGGGTTCCCCATACCGGTTGGCTGAATGGCATCCAAATAGCGGATCAACTCGGGGCGCAATTCACGCAACGGAACATCGACATCTATCCTTAAGGAAGGAGATAATGTTTGTTGAGATAAATTACGGGAAGCGATTTCCTGTAGGCGAGTTTTGAGGGTTTCCAGATCATCGTTCTTTACAGTAAAACCGGCTGCCATGGCATGACCTCCGTGCCGGACCATAAGATCGGCACATTCATCCAGAGCATCGGTGATATGGAATTCCGGGATACTGCGGCAGGATGCCCGCGTAAAATCTTCATCAATACGGGCAACAATGGCAGGCCGGTAGTAAAGATCTACCAGCCGCGAGGCTGCCAGACCGACAACCCCGGAATGAAATTCGGAATTCGCTATGAAGATCAAGGAACCGGGATTGCCTGCAACGACCTCGATGGCATGTTCCTGAATCTATTTCGTTTTTTTCTGACGTTCGGTATTTTGATAGTTCAGTTCCAAGGCTAATGGAGCAGCTTCAAGAGTGGTTTGTGCCATTAAAAGATTAAATGCAGACATGGCTGTTTCCAACCGGCCGGCGGCATTAAGGCGCGGCCCCAGGATAAAACCGATATCCCCGGCATTGATGCGAGTAATATCCATTCCTGCTACGTTACCAAGGGCGATGATTCCCGGGCGCGAGTAGGTTTTCTCTCTCATTAGGCGTAGTCCGCTGCGTACCATGGCACGGTTTTCGCCGGTGAGAGGGACCATATCAGCCACGGTACCTAAGGCAACAAAATCCAGCCAGGCATCTGCTGCTTGGCTGCCAATGCCTAGTGTGTGAAGCAACCCTTGAATGATCTTATACGCAATGCCTACCCCGGCAAGGTTCGGATTTGCATAGGTTTCACCGGTTAGTTTGGGGCAGACTACAGCCAGAGCTTCAGGCAGATCTCCCTTAGGGTGGTGGTGATCACTGATGATCATATCCATACCCAAGGATTTGGCATGTACTGCTTCTGCTGGAGAACGGATACCGCAATCAACCGTGATGACCAATCGCGCACCCTCATTGTAAAGGCTGGTCAGCGCTTCGGGATTCAAACCATAACCTTCGTCGAAACGATTGGGAATATATCCTTTTACCTTGGCTCCAACACTTTGTAGTGCTTGAACCATTAACGCGCAGGCTGTTACCCCATCTACATCATAATCGCCGTATACAACGATCTGTTCCCCTTGTTGGATCGCCTGGCATATACGGTCGACGCTGGTCTGCATCCCACTCAAGGAAAAGGGATCTATGGAATCGGAATCAGAATACAAGAAATGATGGGCTTCTTCTTCTGTCGTCAGACCACGATTGAATAATATTTGCCGGATGGGAGATGGGTAAGCGCAAAGCGCCTGGTCTGTCTCGGGCGGGATTGCGGGTAGTACGGACCATTGTTTCTGAATTGTTGGCTGCATATTGTTTTTTACTCGAAAAAGATGCGGGGTATCCGGTCGGCTAATCCGCACAGGACTTCATAATTGATCGTCCCCCAGTCTGCGGCTAACTGATCGGCAGTAATGCTTTGTTTACCTTGTTGACCAATCAAAACGACTTCATCCCCAATTTGCGCTTCCGGTACACTATCCAATTGCAGCATGCTTTGATCCATGCACACTGCACCAACAACGGGTACCCGTTTTCCGCGCACTAGGGCAATATTTCCCGTCCGACGGCGAAAGCCGTCTGCATAACCGGCGGCAATGACCCCGATCCGTTCATGGCTTTTCGTGTAGTAATGGAAGTTATAACTCACTCCATGACCGGGGGGAAGAATTTTAACAGATGTTAGATGAGATTTCCAAGATAATGCCGGACGGAAACCTTCTGGCAGCGGTGTAAGAGGAGAAGGCTGCAACCCATAAAAAACGATCCCGCAGCGCACAATATCGAAATGACCGGCAGGAAAATTGAGCGTGGCTGCCGAATTGGCCGCATGCACCAACCCAGGGCGAAGATTATTTTTTTCCAATTCGCATAATAGGTGATTGAAACGAGTTATTTGTTCATCGGTCGTTGCCATGGCTGGTTCATCTGCCCGGGCAAAATGAGTAAAGATTGCTTCAACCTTTAGACCTGGAAGTGTGTTCAACCAAGCCATAAATGCTGCGCTTTCTTCGACAAACAACCCTAAGCGTCCCATCCCGGAATCGATCTTAATATGAACAACGATCCGGCCGCGTTCTGAAATGGCGGCATCATTGTATGCCTGGGCAACCTCACGGTCATATATGGTTAGGGTTATTTGCTCATGGATAGCATCTTCAATCCGGCGCGGAGGCGTATACCCAAGGACCAATATGCGAGTGGCAATCCCAGCTTTACGCAAGGCCAGGGCTTCTTCGATACGGGCAACAGCGAGCCATGTGGCACCTGCCGAAACAGCTGCACGCGATACTTCCACCAAGCCATGCCCGTAAGCATTTGCTTTAACCACCGGCATGATCGGTTTATTTGATATTGTTTCCAAAATTTTGAGGTTATTCTTGATTGCCCCCAGATCTATTTCAAGCCAGGTCGAGAATGCCTCAATATCGATTTGTCCTTGAA
>DATMYN010000117.1:0-2304 GCA_035560875.1 Longilinea sp.
CCCAGTATTCTGGCGAAAGCGTATGTGTTTTTTACATCGTCCGAATATAATTTTTGGTAATTCCCTCTTCGTAATGCCGGGAGACGTTTTCGATAATTGATCAGGTTTTGAAGATAGAAACGCAGGTCCTTATTCCACTGCTCTGGTTCCCAAGGGAATGCTCGCCGGCAGTCAGGATCCTTACCGCCTTCCATGCCAATTTCATCACCATAATAGATCGCCGGCGCACCTGGTAATGAGAATAGGAACAGGTAGGCCAATTTCACCAATTCGACTTTTTCTCCAAAGATTGTTAGGATTCGCTCTACATCATGGCTGCTTAACATTGAGTACATCGAGAAGATATTTTCACGCGGGTAGATCGTGAGCAAGCGATCCATTTTCTCTGCAACCTGGTTGGCTTTCATTTTGTTTAATAACCAGCCCATGATCACTTCTCGCAACGGGTAATTCATCAATCCATCGAAATGTCCTTCACTTACCCAGCGTGGTATCGGTTCCCAAATTTCGCCCAATAGATAGGCATCCGAATTCGTGGACCGTACAACCTGGCGGAATTCCCCCCAGAATTCATCGTCGTCGATCTCGTTGGGCACATCTAAACGCCATCCGTCCGCACCTTGCTCGATCCAATACCGTGCCACCCGCATAATATATTTTCTGACTTCCGGTGTTGACGTATTCAACTTCGGCAATGCTTTGTATTTCCACCATCCGGTATAATCCGTCGCGTCACCTTGGCTATACGCATCTATCGGGAAGTGTTGTACATAAAACCAATCTTTATAACAAGACTGCTGCTGGTTGTCCAAAAGGTCGGTGAATGCAAAGAACCCGCGTCCGCAGTGGTTGAACACACCATCCAGGATCAATCGCATGCCATTTCGGTGTACGCCATCCATTAAGGCGTGGAAATCCTTAAGATCCCCGAGTTTGGGATCGATCTTGAAATAATTGTTGATGTTGTACCGGTGAGTGGATGCCGATTCAAAAATTGGATTCAGGTAAATCGTATTGATCCCGAGATCAAGAAGGTAATCCAAATGGTTCAGAATTCCCCTCAAATCTCCGCCTTGGAAACCATTCAGCGTAGGCTGCGACCCCCATGGTTTTACATTTATCGGATCGTTGGATGGATCCCCGTTTGCGAAACGATCGGGGAAAATCTGATAGAAAATGGCATCTTCCACCCAATAAGGTACATTCATTCTTTGTTCTCCCATTCATGTATGGCAGCTGCTAAGGCGCCAGGATTGTTTGAAAATTCTTGGCGGGGAATTGCCCCTGATGCTATTCCAGATAATATATGGGTAAAAGCTTGGTTCACTGGCGTAGCGATGCCGGCTTTTTGACCTGCACGCACAACCGCCCCATTAAGATAATCCACCTCGGTCAATTTTTTTCCAGCACGAAGATCAACCATAAAGGATGGCAGTTTATTGCCGCGCCCTTTACCTAAAATTTTTTCCGCTAAAATACGGCTTATCCATTCTGGTAAATAATTGAGCCCACCAGCCATTAACCGTACCGGTGCACCGGGCAGGTTGGTCACCCCAATATGATTAACGGCCATCACGTGCAAAGCTTCACGAAGTTGTCGAACCTCTAAATGGTAGGTGATAGGATTTGAGAATACTTCGCTGGGGGTGTAATCCAAGATGGCAGCGGATGCATTTGCCTGAAGATTAGTGATCATTTTTGACCACTTCATACTGGCAGCATCCCGGTAATACCGGCAGTTCAAGCCGGCATTGTCGAATATTTGGGCAATATATGGAGTAATGGAGTTTGAACCGGCGAGTCCAATGCCCCTCAAGCGCTCAAGGACGATATTACCGATATCTTTCCGGCCAACTGCAGTCGTGACCGATCCGGAGATGACATTGTCAATCCCAATCACTTCCCCTAGCAGTGCTTCATTCTCAATCCCATTTTGAAGGCTGATAATCGGTGGAATTGATCCTTTAAACGGTTTCAATTGTTCGGCAAATCCAGCCGTATCAAAGGCTTTGATAGCCACGATGCCGGCGGTGAAAGTGCCTGTTAGTAAGGCAGCTTCAATGGAATCAACAACCAACGTGTTCACTTGATGGTCTTGACCAAGCAGCTCCAGATGCAGTCCATCTTGGTTCAATTTTTTTACAACTTCAGGCTTTTCAATAAAAACGACCTGAGCTCCGTTCAGTGCCAGGGATCCCCCTACATAAGTCCCAATAGCGCCGGCCCCAAAAACGAGAAAACGGAGTTGTTCAGTGGAGGTTGTCATGCGAGCGGTTCCTGGATATCCACGGATAAACCCTTCCA
>DATMYN010000118.1:0-2685 GCA_035560875.1 Longilinea sp.
TATTTTAAACCCGAACCGGTCAGAATGACTACAACCGGATCGGGTAAGTTCTTTTTTTCCATTTGAACCGCACACCATGCCAAAGCACTGGTCGGCTCAACATACCAACCCTGGCTCGCCATGGATTGATAAGCCGGTAAAATGCTATCCTCAGGGACGGCAACGATTTTACCATGACCGGAAGAAAGATGCTCGATAATCGAAGATCCTCTTGAGGGATTGGTAACCCGCACACCTTCAGCCACAGTCGGCTGGCCTTTGGAAGCAGCATCCGCACCAGTCAATAAAGGAGCGCAATTCTTCGCTTCTGCAGCCAAATAATAGGGCTCTTCCCTGATCAAACCGGCCATATGAAGGGCTTGAAATCCGATCATCATGCCCCACAGTGCTCCCCCATGCCCTACAGGGCATACAATTGACCCGGGCGCATCTCCAAGCTCTTCCCAGATCTCATACGCCGTTGTAGCAATCCCTAACAAACCGAAGGGCATATAGGCATGGCTGGCATATGTGATCCCCTTTGCCGCCTCGATGAGGACTGCCTCGGCTGCAGCTGAACGCGGTCCGGGGATCTTTGCTAATTCAGCGCCAAACATTTCTATCTGGTTCAGCTTTGGTCCGGAAGCTGAATCCGGAGCAAAGATCTTTGCCTTAATGCCTGCCTTGGCTGCATAGGCAGCAAAAGATGCCCCCGCGTTTCCGGAAGAATCTTCAACAGCCTGAGAGACACCTCTCTGTATGAGATGGCTTACCAGTACCGAACTGCCGCGGTCTTTATAGGAACCGGTGGGATTGGCATATTCTAGTTTCAAATAAACTGGTTTACCTTCGATTTGATCTTGTACCAGTGGTGTCCCACCTTCTCCAAGCGAAACGTATTTTTCAGGCTCTGGCAAACCGTAGGTGGAAACATACCGGCACATGTTTTTATTACGCTTGTCAATACTACCTTGAGAAAAGATCAAAGGTAACCGTAGGTTATACGTGCCCCCACAGGCCGGACATCGGTAAGGTGTCCCTTCGGAAGGATAGTCGGACTGGCATTGTTCGCATCGGATGGGCAGCAATTAATCACCTCGTTCCGGATGGTATTTGCCTTCGATCCATTCTTCCCCATCCGGACCGATCTCTTTTTTCCAAACAGGAACGATCTCCTTTAACCTGTCAATCCCATAACGTGCTGCTTCAAAAGCACCCAAATCGCGGTGGGCGGCCGCACAGGCTATGAACACTGTCGGGGTCATTGGTTCTAATTTTCCAATCCGCTGCACCATGGAGATCCCTTCGATTTCCGGCCAACGTGAACGGATTTCGCTGGCGATCTGATACATTTTTTCTTCAGCCATTGGAATATAAGCTTCGTATTCCAACCGGCTGGTAGTGTATGCCTGACCATGCGTGGTCTCGCCGCGCACAACCCCAATAAAGGAGACCACTGCCCCGGTGGAGATCCGGGTTATCTCGGCTGTCAGAATGTTCAAATCCAGTTCACCTTCAATGATCCGGCAGATAGTGGTTGGTCCTGAACCCCCGCTCACGGGCGGGAAAAAAGCAACTTCCGAGTCGGGGGATAACAAATCTTCGGGAAAAGCAAATTGATTGTTACTCGACATCACTGCGTTTTTAATGACTTCGGTAAATTCTGGATACCGAATGATGATTTCCTGGCGCAAATCGCCAAGCGTCGATCCTGCAGGTAATTCAATGTCGACAAAGGATTGTTTGAGGAGATCCTTTAAATGGGCAAAGAAAAGGACATGTACGCCGATGGTTTCACTCATTCACGATATCTCCGCTGCGCCCGCCGTGTTTTTCCACAAGCCTGATATTGGTTATCCTAGCTTTTCGTTCAACTGCTTTTACCATATCATAGACGGCTAAAGCGGCCACACTTACCGCCGTTAAAGCCTCCATCTCAACCCCTGTTTTCCCAAACGTTCTTGCTAAGGTCTCAATTTGGATACCCGGAAGTGAGTCATCTATACGCAAATCAACTTTAATTTCATGGAGCGGTAACGGATGGCATAACGGGATCAACTCCGCTGTCTTTTTCGCACCCATGATCCCGGCCAATTGGGCAACGGTTAAGACATCCCCTTTTTTCATCAACCCCTGCCGGATCAATGCAACCGTCTCTGCGGAAAGGATCACTTCGCCCCGGGCAATGGCCACTCGCAGTGTATCCGTTTTCTCAGATACATCTACCATCCGAGCCTTGCCTTGATCATCCAAATGCGACAGTTTTTTCGGTTCCATGCGCCAATTATACACGGGTCTGATATAATTGCTTCGTGAACTTTCAGGTTGCCGGACATCAAACAGAAGGCTATCAAGTAGCCACCGAAGTCTATGAAGGCCCTCTTGATCTGCTCTTGGAGCTGATCGAGCGGGCTGAATTGGATATTACCCGGCTTGCACTGGCTCAGGTTACCGATCAATACTTATCCTACTTGCATCTTCTTCAAGAACGTAATGCGGCAGAAGTCTCAGCGTTCATGGTGATTGCAGCCCGATTGATCCAAATCAAATCCGCTGCCCTGCTTCCCCGTCCTACTCTCGATCCTTCTCTTATTGAGGAAGAAGATCCGGGCGAAGCGCTTGCCCGCCAGCTTATTTTGTATAAGAAATTTAAAGAGAAAGCCGCCTACCTCGACCAACGTTCCGCCCAAGGGCTGCGTACTTACC
>DATMYN010000119.1:0-3569 GCA_035560875.1 Longilinea sp.
ATTAAGAACCGGTCACAACATTTAAGAGAGTAAAATTAGGATATGACTGCCTACCGGTATCTTGCTTTTTGTAAACCATATGGAGTGTTATCGGCTTTTACCGATGAGGAAGGGCATAATACCTTAAAGGAATACATCGACATTCCGGGTGTGTATGCAGCCGGACGGCTTGATCTGGACAGTGAGGGTTTACTTTTGCTAACCGATGATGGGGGTTTGATCCATCGGTTGACCGATCCCTTACACCATTTACCGAAGACCTATTTAGCCCAGGTAGAAGGCGTGCCAACTCCCCAGGCGATCCATAAGCTAACCCAAGGGATAGATTTGGGAGATTTTAAAACCCGCCGGTGTGATGTTCTGCAGGTGGATGCCCCGCAGATATTTGAACGGGCACGGGCGATCACTCCGCATGGTCCGACTACCTGGTTGCGGATCAGTTTAACTGAAGGCAAGAAACACCAGGTTAAACGGATGACTGCCGCCGTGGGATTGCCCACGCTACGGTTGATCCGCATTGCCATAGGTCCGGTAGCACTGGGCACGCTTAATCCCGGAGAATGGCGATCGCTTACCAAGGATGAAATGACGGCGTTAGGAGTCCGCGGCAATCCTGTTGTATAATCCTTTTTATCCGGCATGAAAACTCACATCCTTCAATTAGAATCGCATGATGATATTATTTCCACCCGCGATAAATTATTGTGGAGTAAAGCGACACGGGTTCTATTAGTTTGGCCAAACCGTGGAAAGATCATGCGGCGGAAGATAGATTTGGTGCTCTTACAACGCCATGCAGCCAGTCTTGGGGCGCAAATCGCTCTGGTTTGCAGCGATCCCAAGGTGATTGAAAATGCCGAGTTGGTTGGTTTACCTGTTTTTTCGTCCACTTTGGAAGCCCAACGCGGAACATGGGTTAAGCCTCGCCTCAGCCGGAGAGTACCCCGATTTCAGAAAATTCAGCGGTACCGCTCTGAGGAATTACGTCTTCAGTTGGTGGATACCAAATTACCTTCCATAGAGGCTTCTTGGGCAAGGATATTGGTGTTCATGGTAGGAGTATTAAGTGTGTTGGCCTTAGGGATATTCCTGTTGCCCGGAGCGACGATATCCTTACCGCTCCAACAACAAGAGCAGACATTGGATATCCGCATCAATGCCAGCCCGGATGTCCAAACCGGAAATATTACCGGAAATATCCCAGCCCATATCCTTTCAATCGTTGTTGAGACCCAAGAATCGATCGGGACAACCGGAACGGTTGTTTATGGTCAGGATACCGCCAGTGGGGTAGTGGAATTTTCAAATTTGACCGATCAGACGGTCACCATTCCCCAAGGTACGGTGGTTAGAAATACCTCAAGTCCTATGCAAAGATATTCAACCATACGTTCATTGGTACTACCAGCCGGGCAGGATTCTACCGGGCAAATTCCTGTGATCGCGCTTGAGCCGGGAAGTGCCGGCAACCAACCTGCAGGAGAAATTCAAGCGGTGGAAGGCTCAGTGGGTTTACTTGTCAATGTTACCAACCCTGCACCGATCAGCGGCGGAACAGATGCAACCTTGCCTTCACCCTCCGATGATGATCTCGAGCAGCTCAGGCAACAAATATTAACCATCTTAGCAGAACAGGCGTCGGACCAGGTTGAATCCATGACGCAGGCTGGGCAAACGGTTCTGCTCCCTTCGCTGACTTTATCACAGACCTTAGTGGAAACCAGCAACCCGGCGGTTGGCGAACCAGCCGATCAGCTTTCGATGACCATTCAAGCTGAATACGAGGTCTGGTACATCGACCAACAGGATGTGCAAACTGCTGCGCAGGTTATTTTGGATGTTGCCTTACCGCAGGGTTACCACGCCTTGAATAATGATATTGGTCTTGAGGACCTATCAGAGCCAGATTTTCAGCAAGGTGCGGGCATTCAGTGGAGTGTTCGCGCTACCAGGACCTTGGAGGCAGATTGGCAGCAGCAAGATGTGATCCATTTGGCTTTGGGGGTTTCTCGTGAAGAAGCCGTTCAAGCCATTTTCACATCACTGTCTTTACGGGGTGTACCCACTATCACACTTGAACCTTCCTGGTGGTTTCACATGCCATATTTGCCGTTTCGGATCGAGGTCATTACCGAATGATGGGCCGAGTGCTGGCAGTAGATCCCGGTGAAAAGCGTTTGGGTATCGCTATTAGTGATGAGACCGGTACTTTGGCGACTCCGGTAATGGTGATAAATCATACATCCCTTGAGAATGATGTAAAAATCATCACTCAATTGATCAAAGAACGCAGCATTGTCCTGGTTATAGTGGGTACGACTGTATCTATTGATGGAAGTGAACTCCCTCAAACGCGGCATGCCCGCAGGGTGTCAGAAGAAATCCACGCGAGGGCAAACATTCCCGTGATTTTATGGGACGAGTGGGGTTCTACCCAGGCTGCCAGGGCAGCCAGATTGGCTTCCGGAGCCCCACGCTCAAAACGCGGAGGTCATTTGGATGATGTCGCAGCTGCTTTGATCCTTCAATCCTATCTGGATTCTCGACCGCATGCAGAACAAATGGCACAACGGTCAGGAGAGTAAAGAACGCATGAGAAAAAGATCGTCAGGTTGTGGCTACTTTGTTGTTTTTGGTTTCATACTCATCGTCGGGTTGATCTTGATTGTTGCTGGTTTGGTCTTTTGGTATTACCCCCAACAAGCGCGAGCAGCTTTTGGTGCACCAGATGAGGGATTAACTGTAATACAACGCTTCACCATCCCCATGCAAATGATGACCCATCGGGATGAATTGATCGACCCTCTTAACCCCGAAGGATCGGAGCGGACATTTTCCATTCCGCAAGGAGAAGCAGCCTCCACAACCGCCTTTCGTCTCGAACAGGAATTGTTCATCCCCAATGCGGATACCTTCCGGATATTTTTGATCTATACAGGGTTGGACCGCGGTATACAGGCGGGAGATTATCAACTTTCTCCGGCGATGTCGCCAATGGAAATTGCTGTCCGGCTGCAGGATGCTACCCCAGAAACGGTCACATTCACGATACTGGCCGGGTGGCGCTTGGAAGAGATAGCGGCAGCTTTACCAACCAGCGGTTTGGATATCAGTCCGGATGAATTTTTAGCAACTGCAAATGCGCCATATTCGCTTGTGCTGCCTCCCGGTATACCGACCGGACTTTCCAATTTGGAAGGTTACCTAGCTCCAGGGTCATATGAAGTACAACGGGAGATCACAGCGCCGGTCTTAATTCAAGGGTTCCTCGAACAATTTGTAAGCCAGATCCCAGCTGAGTGGGTGAATGCCTGGCAAGCCCAAGGATTGTCCATTGAACAAGCTGTAATATTGGCATCTATCGTTGAGCGGGAGGCAATGGTCGAGGATGAGATGCCAATGATCGCCTCCGTATTCTTAAACCGTTTGAATTCGGGAATGAAATTAGACTCCGATCCTACCGTTCAATACGCGGTCGGGTTTAACAATGGCCAACAAACCTGGTGGACGAATCCGATAAGCTATGACGATCTTTCGATGGATTCCCCTTATAACACCTACCTCTATAC
>DATMYN010000120.1:0-2605 GCA_035560875.1 Longilinea sp.
CATTACGCTCTTTGCAGAGCTATTCCCTTATCCTTGTGGTTTTATTCACCGCTGAGTGGGCTTCGGGGTTGTTGGCTGGAACAGCCCTGTGGCAAAGTTGGTTCGGCGGATCAAGCGCCGGTTTTACCCAAAGCATGCTGAGCACCCAGTTGCTGCGGCTGGGCGTAGCGGTTGTGATGGTGGGGGTTCTGTTGGTGCTTTTCAAGAAGCCAAAGAATATCTTCTTTGTTCGCGGCGATCTGCAAGCAGTCGCCCAACCGATCCCATTGTTGATGGATAAACCCAATTCCTGGAAGAAATTAGGTTGGATCTTGGCAGTCTGTATTACCGGCGGTACCCTGGTATTCTTGTTCCTCGGCGGGCTGCCAACCAATATTCCCATCACCTCCATCTTGGCGCTGTTCCCCTTCGTCTTATTGTTCGCCGCCATTAATGCCTTTGCCGAAGAGATGAACTACCGCGCCGGGTTACTGGCCGCGTTGGAAGAGCCTCTTGGCGGAAAGCAAGCCCTATTGATCACAGCCCTTTTCTTTGGGATCGGCCACTTTTATGGGGTCCCGTACGGGATCGTGGGTGTGATCATGGCCAGCTTGTTAGGTTGGCTGTTGGGCAAGAGCATGCTCGAAACGCGCGGCTTCTGCTGGGCCTGGTTCATCCATTTCCTGCAGGATGTGGCTATCTTTACTTTTATCGGTATCGGTTCCATCATCCCGGGTGGATAAATGCTTTTCAATGGTCAACTCTCGATATGACGAGAGTCTCGATAAGAAGGAATTCAATGATGTTTCTGCTGGTTGATAACAAATGAAAAAGGGCATTTTTTACGCCGTAACAGCCTATTTTCTGTGGGGCTTTTTGGTGGTTTATTTCAAATGGCTGCACGCTGTCCCTTCGATGCAGATCATCGGGCACCGCATCGCCTGGTCATTCTTGTTCCTGATGGCAATCGTCATCATCCGCGGCGAGTTAAAGGATTTCTGGAAGAGCCTCAACCGCAAGACATTGGGTATATTCATTATTTCCGCGGTCTTGCTCACCGTGAATTGGTCAACCTATGTGTGGGCGATCACGGCTGATTACGTGGTGGAAGCTTCACTGGGTTATTTCATTAACCCCTTGGTGAGTGTTGTCTTGGGTGTGGTCTTCATGCGTGAAAGACTGCGCCCCTGGCAGTGGGTGCCGGTCGGTTTGGCTGCGCTGGGGGTGGCTTACCTGACGATCTCTTATGGGCGTCTGCCGTGGATCTCGCTTGTTTTGGCGTTTACCTTTGGTGTGTATGGATTGATCAAGAAGACGGCTCCCTTGAATTCCCTGCACGGGAATGCCTTGGAGACCTTGATCATGTTCCTCCCGGCGGTGGGTTATTTGATATTTGAACAAACCCAAGGGGTGGGAGCGTATATCAACGCCGGCTGGATGATCACTTTATTGCTTTCCTTGGCCGGATTTGTCACCGCCATTCCCTTGTTATGTTTTGCCGAAGCTGCCCGGCGTATTCCCCTTTCCACCATGGGCATACTGCAGTATCTATCACCCACCATGCAGTTCTTGCTGGGTGTCCTGGTCTATCAGGAAGCCTTTGACACCTCGCGCTGGATCGGATTTGGCATTATTTGGCTGGGCTTGATCATATTTACCGTTGAAAGCTGGCTGGCGAGTAGAAACGCTTCCCAGCTTGCAGTGGGAAGCACTGACCTTAGCGGACAGCCTCCCCTTTCATAAAAATCATCTGGCTTGTTTACTTCGACAAGCTCAGTGAACAAGCCACTAAAATTACCCACCATAAAGGATCGCCCCCTGAGCTTGTCGAAGGGGGCGATGTTGTGTCTATTATCATACGCTGAATTCGTTCCAGCGAGCGGGTATGCGAATTTGAACTTAGGTGATTTTTTGTAATACGGTGACGCGGTTGAGAGCCATGTGGTAAAGGGCTACCGCCGAGAGCAGATCGGCATCATGGGGCATTCCACCTTGGTCTTTGGCCAGCTCTACCGGACGGTCGTAGGTGGCGATACAGTTGACCGGCACGATCACCCGGCGGGCAAGCTGGTGGGCATTCCCATCCAGGCGCATCTCCATCGCCAATTGGCTGACGCATAGATCGGTGCAGGCGCCGACGACAATAAAGGTGTCTACTTCCCGGTGTTCTTTCATCCACGGGTGTAAGCCGGGGGAAAACATGGAGCTGATCGAATTCTTTTCGATAATGGTCATGCGGTCAAAGAAGGGCAAAGAACGGAAAGCGTCCACGGTTTCAGCTTCCTCGCTGCCGCGCACGCAGTGCTGCGGATAGGCGCTGAATTCAATGGCTTGCGGGTCGTGAGCGTCTTGGGATAAGATGAAGTTGCGCACACCGGCATCCCAGGCGCGCCGGAATAATTGAGCGATCGGCTCTACCACCGCTTGTATGCGCGGGCTGGAAAGCGGACCGATTTTTGTGAAACCTTTAATGATATCCACACAGATGACGACTGTTTTTTGTGGGTGATTGAAAACTTTGGAAAAAGGTTGAGTGGGTAGGCTGCCCATCCATTCATCCAGGTAAGAAAGAAACGCAGCCGAGTGTTCGGCTAAAGGTTGTAAAACCATTCTGCCTCCTGTTAGT
>DATMYN010000121.1:0-2022 GCA_035560875.1 Longilinea sp.
GTATAATTAACCATCCAGGATGCTCTATTGGCATCATCACATTTTTTCACATCATAGGAGCTGTTATGACCACTGAGGGAACAAAACCACGTAAAAGCGCTTTTGAATTCCTTGCCTCCGATGTATTTTTAGGTACATTGGTTGCTGTTCTAAGCGTTTTCACCGCATTTGCTGCGTTTCAAGGTTCTATGGCAGATTCAAAAGAATCTGATAAGAACGTAGAAGCACAGCAAGTCCTTTCACTTTCCAACACTGAATTCCTGCGAGCCAACCAGGATATCATCCAAGATTACACCATGTACGATGGTTGGTGGATCAATGACGGTGTCAATGCTGAAAATGCCGAGTATTATATGGCAAATTTTTCGGAATACCTGACCGCTTCCATGGATCGCGAAGGTGGACCATTTGACGACCAATATTATGATGAGATGTATACCGATGCCGATAGCAGCTTCGACGAAGCCATGGGTTTATATGATGAAGCCCAAGCAGCCGGAGATAAAGCCGATCGTTACCAACTGATCCTGATGATCTTTGCAGTCGGCCTGTCCATGGGTGCGTGGGCTTCCCTGTTGGATGGTGAGAACCGCATTCGAAAATTCTTCTCCTTATTCTCGGTTGTCCTCTTCATCTTTGGTCTGGTAATGACCATTGGGATTTTGATCGTTTAACTATTTATTAGTATGAAAGAGCCTGTCCTTACCCGACAGGCTCTTTTGGTTTGCCTCACTTAAGCACAATAGAAATTGGGTTAGCGATGATCTTGATCATTCATATCCAAAATAAGCCGACCGCAGACTGGTGATATCGTAACTTGTGTGTCTTGAAAGCACCTCAAAAAAGATATCCGCAGAGGATAACCCGACATGGTCTTGCCTGCCAGCCGTCTGTAGGGTTGAGTAATAATCCTGCAGGAAGGCAAAAAAGGCAGCGTCGCCGATATTTCTCCGCAGTTCGTTGATAAATAAGGATCCATTAAGGTAAACCGCATTCACATACGGCCTGAAGGAAATATAGTCGTAAATGGTGGAACCGACATACCCCTGGGCACCGTAATATTCGATTCGGTTCGGCCACCACCAATCCACGACCGCCGGGTCGATATTTTCGAAATACAATAGCTCAGTATAGGTACAAAGCGCTTCATCCAGCCAGGGTTCCATGGCCTGGTCGTTGATCACCCCTGCAAACCACCACTGGTGAGCTGTCTCATGCACGGCAATGGTCACCAAATAACTGCCGGCATTACCGTTGTAAGATTGGTAATATTCCTCCCCCAAGTAATACATCCCGTCATATTCCATCCCATCCGGGAATGTGCCTTCAATAACCGCCAGATAGTTGCGGTCATTGGAACCGAATATTTGGGAATAGAGGCCAATGGCTTGCGAAGTTGCTAATAAAACTGCCTGGGCGGATAATTCATCTTCGCTAAAGTAATATTCCTGAACGATCGTTGTACCCACCTGTGTTTCGATCATCTGATAGTAGGGGCTTATAGATAAGCTGAACATGCGTGCATCGCTTTGATGATATTCATACCATTCACTATTGATGACGGCTTCACTGCTGGAAGCAACCACCAAACCGGCTGGGGCATTATCGATCCTGAATTGAACGGTGTAATCGGCTAATTCGTACACCTGATATTCGCCAACCGAAGAAGGGGTATGGGTAAGCCAGCCATGCCCGGTGAGGTAAGGAGGGATGTAAGCATACCAGCCGGTGAGGTTGATCTGCCGGTCGGTGAAGCTTAAGGTACCGGGGATTTGCGGTAAATTAAGCGTGTAAGTTAATTGGAGATCAATGCTTTGTCCGCCAATCAATCCGGTTTGCAGCGGAATGGTTAACCTTCCAGCCTCTGGGAGGATATTTTCGATCGGATCACCGTCTGACCAGGATGCTTCTACCAATGTAAACAGATCAGTCTGGAAGGTCGGTTCAACTACCAGCACAAGGTCGTTCAGCGTATCCATGCTCCGATTGGTGTATTGGATACTTTCTTGAACACTTAATTGT
>DATMYN010000122.1:0-2881 GCA_035560875.1 Longilinea sp.
ATACAATATAGTGTAGCTAAAAAAACAATTAACATCATCGAAAAGGAGGAATTATGACTGACAAAAATCGTGGGCTTATACAAGCTGAGCATTTATATCAAATGGAATTAGCTGGGACTCCCCGGCTTTCACCGGATGGCAGCAAAGTTGTGTTTTCTCAACAACGCATCGATAAGAAAACCGAGAAGAAATATAGCAATCTTTGGTTGATCGATGTCAAGAAGGCGGCTGTTCGCCAGATTACTTTTGGTGATCAAAAAGATATTCAACCACGCTGGTCGCCTGACGGCCAATTCATTTCTTTCCTTTCCAACCGTGGAAAACCTGATTTTCCACCCCAGATCCATTTATTACCCCTCGAAGGGGGCGAAGCCAGCCGTTTGACCGAAATCGATGGATCGATCGAGAGTTACATCTGGTCACCGGATGGAAAGAAATTCGTGTGTGTGATCAAAAAAACCGACCCCGAAGAGATCGAACGCCGGAAGGATCCGGTTAAAAAAGAGTTAGGCGTGGTCTCACGAAGAGTTGAGCGTGTGTTCTTCAAATTAGATGGATCCGGTTACCGCCCTATCGAACGCAGCCATCTTTGGATCGTAGACGCCAAATCCGGGAAAGGCCACCAGATCACCAACCATGGTGTATTTGATGAAACCGACCCAGCCTGGTCACCGGATAGCAAAACCATTGCCTTCATCTCCAACCGTCAACCCGATCCTGATTTTGCTTCCGACATGGATGGACTGTACCTTATTCCGGCAGCCGGTGGCGAGATCAAGCAAATCGCCACTCCGGATGGTGGAAAACACTCACCCGTCTTTTCCCCGGATGGAAAATTACTGGCATATGTCGCTCAAGAAAAACCGATCCTAAGTTATTTAAACCATGATCTTTGGATCGTCCCAATAGATGGGACAAAACCTGCCAAGAACCTGACCAAAAAACTGGATGTTGAAGTTTCCTCCTGGACGATCAATGACCAGGCAGAACCGGAATTCATGGGACCGATCTGGTCTATTGATGGTAAATCGATCTTTTTCCAAATCTGTAAACACGGCCGTACCGAGCTGCATAAGCTGGAGGTTGCAACTAGCCAAACTCAGTCCATCATCACTGAGGATGGCGTTGTGGGAAGTGTCTGTTTTGATCGTGACCAAAAAACCTTCTCCTATATGTTTGGAACACTCACAGACCCGGGTCAGGTATGCATTTATGATATGGCTTCAGCAAAATCCCGCTGCCTGACGAAGTTGAACCAGAGCTGGCTGTCCAAACTTGATTTGGGGCAAACGCGTGAGGTTTGGTACAAAGGCACCTCAGGGAATGACCTGCAGGGTTGGATCCTCACCCCACCTGGATTTGATCCCAAAAAGAAATATCCTTCCATTTTATATATCCACGGCGGACCGTTAACCCAATATGGCTTCTACTTCATGCATGAGTTCTACTACCTGGCTGCCCAAGGCTATGTGGTGTATTTCACCAATCCACGCGGAGGGCGCGGTTATGGAGAAGCCCACGCCAAAGCTATTTGGGGAAGCTGGGGTGGCGTTGACTATGCTGACCTGATGGCGTTTTGTGACCTGATCGAGAAAGAACCCTATATCGATAAAAAACGCATGGGTGCAGCCGGTGGAAGTTATGGTGGTTTTATGACCCTATGGATCGCCGGGCACACCACCCGCTTCCAGGCTATTGTCAGTCAGCGCTGCGTGTTCAACTTGATCAGTATGTGGGGATCCTCTGATTTCAACTGGGGGTTCCAATACGAAGCCAATGCCCGCCAGCCGTTTGTTGACCTGCAAAAGTTCTGGGATATGTCACCGATTAAATATATCGGCAACGCTAAAACACCAACCATGATCATTCATAATGAGAATGATATGCGCTGCCCGATCGAACAAGGGGAACAGGCCTTCGTTTCCCTCAAAAGTCTGGGAGTCGACACCGAAATGGTACGCTTCCCGGATGAATTCCACGGGTTATCCCGTAACAGGCGTACCGATCGAAGGATTGCTCGCTTAAATGCCGGGTTGCGGTGGTTTGACCGCTACCTAAAAGTTTGATCTAGAATAACAAAAACAGCGCATGGAGAAATATCCATGCGCTGTTTTTTGTTTGAATACTTACCAGGCTGGGGTTTCTCCGCCCTGCGGGGTTTGCAGGTAAGGCTGCCACAACACAGCTAACAATTGCACCGCAATATCCGTCTTTTTTGGGTGGATGGATACCGCTTCAAAAGTCTCCGTTGTTGGATTGATCTTTGATGCTAACGCAGCCACTTCCGTATCAAATTCAGCCTGCAGCGCTGTCAACTGCTCTTTTAGGGCGGTTTCATTCGCGGTTGCCGATGATATATCCCCGCGCTGAGAGATCGACCGTCCCACACCTCTAGCGGCAGTTGCCACCCGGCTTGAGGTCCTCCGCCCGGAGAGAGCGCCTAATAAAGTAGCCCCGATCGATATCGCTGATTGCAGGTCCGCCGCCTTCACCTGGTCTTTTTCTTTCTCAACCGCTTGGGTGGCTTTGCGAACTTTTTCCTGTAACGCCTGGATCTTGGGGGTGTATTTTGCACGCAATTTTTCTGTCTGGTCATCCCGGGTTTCACGCGCCATTTGACTTAACCGGACGCGGAATTCCGCTTCTGTCTCACCGGAATTGGAGATGATGTTCATGGAAGGACTGCGGAACAAGTCAATATCCTGCACCCCGGCTAACCAGGTAGTGAATTCTTTTTCCCAATCGGTAAAGCTTGTGCTACGTCCGGCAGCAGATGGCAATTCAGCGTAAGAGGCATTGTCCTCACCGGATTTTGTTAAGGAATCCACCGGTACGCCTAATTCCTTTGCATCAGCCCAATCCACCGGAATGGGTCTATCGG
>DATMYN010000123.1:0-7703 GCA_035560875.1 Longilinea sp.
CGGCCAATACATATAGTCTTGCTCAACCTCACCGATGAAGGTCGGAATGGCCACCAAAGGCGTGCGTAAGACGAGTTTTTGAAAGACCCGGGTCGGGCCGTACCACGCCAACCAGGCTAAAAAGCTGTGAGAGTTGCGCCCTACCCTGAACAGCCAATTTTCTCCACTGATATCATCCCCCACCAGGTCGATTTGACTCGTATCACCGGTGCCCAACCCTTGTTCCTGTGCCAGGCGGATATATTTGATGCTGAGCGGGTCAAAGCCCATTAATTTAGCCGCGACTGAATCCACAGCCACCTGATCGGCGGAAGCCAGCAAAACATTTTTCACAACCGGTTGGATCATGCGCGGACCGGCGCCGTTGCCGGCCGTAGTCCCGTCCATAATGGCGAAGATCCCTGGGTGGATCTCTTTTTGGATGGCTAGCAGGTCCACCAGGGTCTCGTGGATCCACGAATGGGTATAGTGGCGGTATTTACTCAACAAACCGCCAAAGGCGTTCTTCATGGCCCCGGTGGTGGTTGTGTACATATGGGTTTTAATGGTTGGCAGGTGGACGATGTTTTTCCCGGCGAAATAATCGGGGATGCGGATGCCCTCAGGGTAGATATGGTCAAGGGCCAGCATTTTGGCTTTCGGCTTGTACTCCACCCAGGACATATCTTGTGGGCGGAAATTATAACGTACGGGGATGGCGTGCCCACTGAAGATCGGCCGGTAACCATTCAGGTCTTCACCCTTGAAGGCATTGGTGACGACGGTCTGGTTTTGCACACACACCAGATCGTCGAAGCCTGCCTGCCGCAAAGCCAGTATGGTTCCTTCCAATTGCCAGGGCGTGGTGTTGGCGCCGGGCATGGGAAAGTGCCAGGTGATATTATCTTTCAGGATGGTGGTGCAGTTGGGGGCCAGTGCCTTAGCCCCGCCGGCCAGATCAAACAAACGCTGATAATCATCCAATACCGTTTCGGGTTGGGTGCGAATGACAGCCACAACGGATCTTTTGGTCATATCAGCCTCTTTTAATACTACGTGGTAAATGGAAAAGAAATCAGCCTTGTTTCTTCTTTAATTCCTGTTCCTGAACATGGCGGTGGGTGCCATCGCATAAGGGTTTATTCCGCGACTTCCCGCAGTTGCACAAGGTAACCCGGTTGCGGGTCTCAAAAGGTTGTCCATCGGAGCGTTCCACCGGGATGTTTCCTGTTACCCACAGCGAACCCTCGATCGGCCCGTAGGATGTAATTTCGGTTGTAACCGCGATCTCTTCCGGTAGGTCGGGTTCAATATCCGGTTCGCCTTCATTGATGGAAAAGACATACGTACCGGAAGGGCAGCGGTCGATCATGGCCATGATCTGCGAGCGAACATTGGTGTCTTCAGAATCGCGCAGCATCTTGGCAATGCCTGCAAAACGGGTGGCGCAAAACCCCGAATCCATACACAAAGAATGGTCGTATTTTACGGTTATGTTGGTCCCGCCCTTTAATGTGATCTGCCGTTCGGCGGTTGGACGCGTATCCGCCGTCTCGGTGCCGTCAAACACGGCATTTTTATGGGTGCCATCGCAAAATGGAAAGGTTTTGCTGAGACCGCAGCGGCAAAGAATGTAGGTTGGGGGAGTTGGGATCGTTTCAACTTTTTTCCAGGTAAGCGGTTCGCCATATTCGGATACAATTTGGATTTTCCGCACCAGGGGAATGTTTCCTTCCACCCGGTAAGGACCATTTGGGCGGACAGTGATCTTTTTAGTTGGCTTTTCGTTTTCTGGTATCACGATTATCTCCGCTGCTTGATTGACAAAAAGGATACCCTATTATTCTATCCCAGAATCCATTCCTTAAGCCTATGCAAGTCGAGGAATTGACTCTACAATTATGCCAATCCAGCCCAAACACGAGGAAAATTGTCTTCATCACCTTCCAGTCCTACCCAAATTAACCGATCGACACCCGGGTATCTCATCGCCGTTGTCAGTGCCATGTTCCTGTCAACCACGGCGGTTTTTATCCGCTACCTTACGGAAAACTTCGCTTTACCGGCATTGATCCTGTCTTTTTGGCGGGATTTGTTTGTGGTGCTGACATTGCTTCCGATCTTTTTAATTTGGAAGCCAAAGCTATTACATATTAAACGCCGCGACCTACTGTATATGATCGGCTACGGCTTTGTTCTAGCCTTATTCAATTCCGCCTGGACCTTTTCGGTTTCTTTGAACGGGGCTGCTGTGGCAACGGTGCTGGCGTATTGCTCGGGGGCATTCACGGCCGTCTTGGGCTGGTGGCTGCTTAAGGAACATCTGGGATGGGCCAAGATCGTCGCGGTGGTCACCATATTGGCGGGGTGTGTATTGATATCCGGCGCATACCGGGCGGAGGCTTGGAATACAAATATCGCCGGGATTATGGCCGGAGTCCTTTCGGGGTTGTGTTATGCGGTCTACAGTCTACTGGGACGCTCCGCTTCTCAACGCGGGCTTAACCCTTGGACTACGCTGATCTATACTTTTGGCTTCGCCACCGTATTCCTTCTCGCAGTAAATTTGATCCCCGGGGGTGCCCTGCCGGGTTCGGCGGCAGCCCTGACGGATCTGTTGTGGCTGGGGGATTCTGTTACAGGGTGGGTTGTGTTGTTCTTGCTGGCGGCTGTTCCCACGGTGATGGGCTTTGGCTTATACAACACCAGTCTGACGATGCTGCCCTCAAGCGTGGTTAACCTGATCGTATCCCTTGAGCCGGTATTCACTACCCTGACCGCTTATTTGTTTTTGGGTGAACGGCTGGATGGCAAACAGATCGGCGGGGCATTTTTGGTAATGACCGGAGTATTGTTCTTGCGTTTCTTTGAACGTTGGAATGAAAATCAGGCTAAGAAACTGGCGTAATGTAGGATCAATAAAGCTCTAAAGGTCAGGTCATTCACCCGCCGTTGAGCGGTTTTCCAATCTTGTTCGATCATCAACCCGCTGTACGCGCTCCAGCGTTGGAAGTAGTTATGGGAGAGCGGCTTGGTAAACAAGCCATCACCCGCCAATAACATATCCTGAAGGGCTTCAACCTGTGATCGTAATTCAGGTATTGGCGCGATCACCCCAAGCCGGGCTACCACCTCCATGCGGTGGAACCACACCATCCAAAGGTTATCCCCCAGGGTATTCATATCCGGATTGAAGTTTTCCATGCCAAAAGAGGCAGGGGCAACGAGTTGGGAACGGTAGCGAAATAAAATAGGCGGGATGGGAGAAAACGCTACCAGCTTACGTAAAACCTCACCCACCAATGATTGGTTTTCCGCTGTCCGCCAGGTATGCGTAAAGGCTAACAACCGCAAGTGATAGATACACGGCCAATAGATCCCTTTGCGGAACACCTTTTTAGCCCGATAGATCTCATACAGGTCTTCCACACTTTGCACTTGAACCGCTTTCTTGAAGACCTCGATGGTATTCGATACCTGCTCAAGTATGAATGGGCGGTCTTCCAGACCGGTGTAGGCTGCCACACAGGCGCGGATGAGGTGAGCACCGCCAAAGCGGGAGTCATCCAACACCCGTCCCGGTAGGCCGATGCCGCCGTAGGCTAAGGTGGGGTTATCCTCCAGGACTTGCAGGGCGGATACAAGCACCGGGTGTGAACGCTCCACTCCCTTTTCAGCCAGCAGGCGTATGCCTGTCTCTGCCCCCGTGTCGCTGTGGAAGGAATTTCCCAGCCAACCGTTGGGCTCCTGCCAGGAAAAAACCTTTTTTACCACCTCGTCTTGCAGGATCTCCGCTTGAAGTTTGCGCATAGCCGGCGAATCTGCCTGTTCGTCAAGCACTTCCTTGCGCAGACGATATTGGATGGAGGGGCAGGCTCTCTCAAAGAGGATGGATGGAATGGTTATTGACAGCTTGAATTTCCTATGAAAACCCTATCAGGCGGTTAAAATCCAGGGAATAATCCTTGATTGGGTATGATTATATACGCTATCTTTACACTTGCGTTAAGTGAGACCGTATTTGTTGTGCTGGCTCGAAATCCATTGCATAATACCAATAGTTCCAATTAAAAATAGTGGTAACTACCAACCGTTAGGATAAAATCATGTCATTAATGAATGCTTATCAAAAATTAGATACTGCCGTACGGGTCATGGTCGGAAAGGATGCCCCCTTGTTGGAGCGGGTGAAGGATGCCGTCGCTGAAGTCCAGCAAATCGTTATTGAAAATGATATGCCGCCTGTTCTGCGCCCTGAGTTTACCCAATTATTGGAAATGATCAGGAGTTTCCAGAAAGACAAAAAACCGGAATGGACAGCGGCGCAAATAGCCGTTGCTATTCTCGTTATCTTCAAACGACTGCTGGCTGAGACCGGGTTCTCGAATTAATTCTTTTTCTTGTGATGAACAAGGGATTTTCCTTGCAAGGTCGTATAGGTGGTTTTGATATGTGGTTGTTAATTATTGGCTATACTTTGTAATACTGTTGCAAAACATTTGTACGCTGAGAATTAAAAATCAATAGTTTGGGAGGATCATCGATGGTATCAAATTCATTAAGTCCAGTTTGTATTGTCATTTTTATTTTGGTCATTGTGGTTGCTTTCATTGCCGCTATGATCTACTCCAAGAAACGCGGTAAATCGGCTGCATCGGCTGCCCAACAAGTTGGGTTTGTCAATGAAAGTAAACCCGACATTGCATTAATGGAGCGCCTTGAAGAAATCTTCCAGCCTTCAAAGGTGAATAGGGTGGAGTACCTGGGGAAGCGGGTTGAAGGCGATGAATTGATCTATATTTTTGATATCATGACCTCCAGCCCTCGCTATTACCAACGCCAGCGGAGTTCCGGGAACAGCGAATACCGGACCGTGGCTGTGATTTCACCACATTTAAACCTGCCGCCTTTCCTGCTTGTCGGGCGTGTGAATGCGCCTGCCTTCGTGGGAAATGCGATCAACGACATGATGGATATGGGGGCTTCTATGGCCGGGTATACCGAAGTAGAGAACATCCCGCCTGCCTTCAGTCTTAATTACTCGTTATATGTAAAAGAAGATGTCCGCAACAATGCTGTTTTTACCGATACTGTGCTGACCCAGATCGCCCAGGTACCGCTGATGGTAGCCCGTGGAATGGGTGACACGTTAGTATTCAATACCATGGATGCCCGGCGCGGTATTGTGATGGATGCCAATGCCATCGCTGCCCATGTGACCAAAGCAATCCAGTTGGTACGGTGGTTAAGCCGGTAGGACCTTCTAAAACAATAAATAGCCTTAATAAAAAACCCTCTCCTTGATTTGACCAAGGGAGAGGGTTTTCATTTTCTGATATTGACTGGTCTTACTGTATCTTTCCAAGACCTCTCAGTACTCTTTCGGGTGTGAGCGGAAAATCATCAAACCAAACACCGGTGGCAGCATGCACGGCATCGATGATGGCGGGCACCAGACACATATTCATCACCTCTCCCAGGCCGCGGGCACCCCATGGGCCGCGTGGATCGGGAGTCTCAACCACAACGATATCGATCTTGGGCGGGATGTCCAATACGGTTGGGATCAGGTATGTGGATAGGGAAGGGGTTAACACCTTGCCGTCCTTCTCGATGAAGTTTTCCATGATCGCATAACCAACTGTTTGGATTAAACCCCCTTCTATCTGACCGGTGACCTGCTGGGGGTTGATGGCTTTACCCACATCAATGGCGCACACAATTCTATCGACCTTCACCTGGCCCGTTTCGGTATCCACGGTCACCGCAGCCGATTGGGTTGTATAGGCGTAGGCTACATTCGGGTCGCACTGCCCGGTGACGGGGTCCGGCGAGGTGGTCTGGTGGGGTTTATAGGTATGCGTGATGAGCACCGGACGCTCTTCATCCATCCACTTTTGCTTGGCGATCTCTGCTGCTTCTTTGAGAGCATTGCCGATGAAGAAAGTCATGCGGGAAGCAGAAACAGCTCCGGCGTCTCCCACAGTTTTTGAGGTGTCGCTTGAAATCAATTCGATCTGGTTCATATCAACATTTAATGCATCCGCTGCCATTTGGGTGATCACGGTATGCGCCCCCATACCGGTTTCGCTGGCGCTGTGGCGGATGACAACCCGTTCGATCTCTGCCTGACCATACAGCTCTAACCCAATCGTGCAGGCTTCGGGATACCCATATGAAAAGCCAACATTCTTATGAGCACAAGCAACCCCAATCCCCTTCAACAGGGTTTGAGATGGATGCTCGGGCTGCTTAATTGCCCACCCGGCGTGGTTCTCTTCCCATCCGGCGGCGCGGGCGCATTCTTCGGTAACCGTGCGGATACTGACCCCCGGCGGGTAAGGAGCACCGGTGGTTTGCAGCGAACCTTCGCGTGCCAGGTTGCGCATCCGGAATTCCACCGGATCCATCCCGAGGGCATCCGCCAGTTTATTGATCTGCTGTTCGGCAATGAATGCCCCTTGCGGACCGCCAAACCCCCTAAAAGCCCCGCGCGGGATGTTATTGGTATAAATGTCGTAGGCATCTACTTTAAGGTTGGGTATCTCGTAAGGTCCGAGAGAGTTGATGACCGCATTGCTCACCACAATACTGGTGGTGAACTTATACGCTCCGCCATCAGCCAGGATCTTGACCTGTGCGGCCGTGATCTTGCCTTCTTTGGTCGCGCCCCACCGAGTGGTAATAAAGAAAGGATGGCGCTTGCAATGCGCCAGGATCGACTCTTCCCGCGTCCAGACCATTTTCACCGGCCGGTCGATGCCGCGTTCATGCAGGCGCATGACGGCGAGTGCCAAGGTGATCTGAACGGATATATCCTCACGCCCGCCAAAGGCACCGCCTGTCATCGGGTAGATCACCCGGATCTGTTCTTCCGGCACGCCAAGGGAGTGGGCGATCTGTTTTCGATCCTTCACCCCCCATTGACCGGTTGTGACTACCGCAATGCGACCTTCCTCATCCAGGTAAGCCAAACCGGCTTCCGTTTGCAAATAGGCATGTTCTTGAGCGGGGGTGTGCAGGGTGGATTCGACGATCACATCGGCTTGGGCAAAGCCTGCTTCCAGATCGCCGTTGATGAGAAAATGGTGACCGAATTGGTTTGTGCCTAATTCGGGGTGGAGTAGGGGGGCATTTGGTTGAATGGCGGTTTCAGGGTCGGTCACGCTGGGCAGGTCTTCATATTCCACCCGGATAAGTTCCAGGGCGGCTTCAGCGGCCTCAACCGTTTCGGCAACCACGGCAGCCACCCGGTCACCCACGTACCGCACCCGGTCGGCGTAAGGTTTGGCGGATGGCCCACACAGGACGGGTTGATCGAAGGTGTAATAACCGAATTCGTTATTAGGCACATCTTTCGATGTATATATGGCAATCACACCCGGCAGTGCTTCGGCTTGGGAAGTATCGACCGATTTGACGATAGCATGGGCTCGATGTGCCAGAAGAACCTTCATATAGGTTTGATCCGGCATGACCATATCAGAGGCAAAGACGGCTTCGCCGCGTACTTTTGCTGGGGCATCGACCCGGGGAACAGATTGTCCGATATATGGCATAGTACCTACCATCCATAAAATGTGGATTGCTCAAGTGATTATAACATTTTCTGTTTTCAAGCATTTTTCTTGCTTTGGTTTGTATAACGCTGTTGGATAACTGCAACAATAATTATGATGCGGTTGTTGTCGGAATTATTTCCAAGATTCCAAACAAGTTAGGGT
>DATMYN010000124.1:0-8603 GCA_035560875.1 Longilinea sp.
ATGCATATGTCGTAAGGTATGTAAATACTGATGGTGGGGAATCATATAGATCGATCCAACCCTAAGCCATCGCTTCTTTTTTTTAATACTGATTGTACAATAAGCATATCTTTCCATCTCTTCATTCTTGTTTTATCCATATCATTTGGAGGGTAAACCAATGACTGATACCCTAATTTGCCCGACCTGTGGAACGTCCAACCCGGCCGGGACGCGCTTTTGTATCGGCTGCGGTGCCGGTTTGGTCCAAGCATCAGTACCGTCAACCCCAGCCGGAGTATGTCCGCAGTGTGGGACGGCTCTGGTACCGGGGGCTGTGTTCTGCTCCCACTGCGGGGCAGCGACACAAAGCCAAAACCCAATAGAACCGCCGCGGGCGGCACAGCGCCCGAACTTACCGCCGCCTCCGCCACCACCAAATCAATTCTATGCGGTCGCACCACAGCGGCCGACCGTCCCACCCGTCGATCCTACCCGGGCTCCCAGGTTAACCGCCGCACCCAGTTACGTCCGACTTGGGCAGGTGGAACGTCCGCGCGGCTGCTACTTGACCGGCCTGACTACATTGGGCTTTTTTGTCACCAGCGTTCAAATGATCGCTTTTATGCTCCTGGCTGCTGTCGGAGACTTGATGCCGGGATTCCCGATCTGGTACGCGGCTGTGAATGCGTTCAACAATTTGATTTGTTTGATCGGTTTTATTGGTTTGTATAACTGGAAAAAATGGGGGGCCAGCGTGGTGATCATCACTCTCTTCGGCGGATTGCTTATATCGATCGTTGCCCTATTAACCGGTGGTAAAGGCACAGTATATGTGGATGATTCGATCAGTATCGTTCTGGGACTGGTAACCGGTATTACCCTGCTGGTGATCCTGATGGTCCTGGCGGGCGTTTTGCCCAAGTGGAAATATCTCGAGTAGCTTATTGTTGTTCGTTGTTCTCCGGGCTGGTTTATAATTAGCCATATGCCCATCATGACCGATAACAATTGGGAATTCTTCAGCCGGTCGGCCGAACAGACCCGCCGTCTTGGCGTACGCCTGGGCGGGTTGCTCAAGCTGGGTGATCTGCTCTGTTTGTCAGGCGATTTGGGCGCCGGAAAGACCACCCTGGTACAGGGCATCGCCCAGGGGTTTGGCTCGCTAGACCCGGTTTCCAGCCCCACTTTTGTGCTCGTTAATGTTTACCGCCGGGAGGATGGAAATGAACTGCACCATCTGGATGTGTACCGGCTTGGTGGTGTGGAAGAAGCCATTGATCTTGATCTGGATACCTTGAATGAAACCGGAGCGCTGGTGATCGAATGGGCTGAGCGCATTAAACCGGTATTACCGCGTGAAGCACTATGGATCCATATGCGCTATATTTCTGACGAACAACGCAACTTGTTATTTGAAGCCCACGGAGACCGGTACGAACACATTATGAGTGAATTTCGCCATCAGGTATTGGGAGGATAAATGATGTTGTTAGCTGTGGATGCATCCACCCAATCGATCGGTTTAGCTTTGTATGACGGGGTTGAGGTCATCGGCGATATTACCTGGAAGACCAACAATCACCACACCGTTGAATTAGCGCCGGGGATCCTATCCTTGCTGAAACGGTCGGGGATCAAACCGGACAGCCTTAAAGCGTTTGGTGTGGCGCTGGGTCCGGGTTCCTTCACCAGCCTGCGCATTGGCTTGGCGGTGGTCAAAGGTATGGCGTTAGCCCAAAAACTGCCGGTCATCGGTATCCCGACTTTGGATTATTTAGCTTTCCCACAACCCGCCATGGATATGCGGATGGCGGCTGTTCTGCGGGCTGGCCGCGGCCGCCTGGCCGTGGGTTGGTATGATTACCTTGACGGCAATTGGCATCCGAAGGGTGAGACAAAAGTAATGACGGCTGCCGAATTAGCCGCCGATATCAAAGCCCCCACCTATATCTGCGGAGAATTGACTGCCGATGAGCGCCAGACTTTAGCCCGCAAATGGAAAAATACCCACCTGGCATCTCCGGCGCAGAGCTTGCGCCGCCCGGCAGTATTGGCCGAAATGGCATGGAAACGCTGGCAGGATGGGCAGGTGGATGAGGTGATCTCTCTTTCGCCCATTTATCTTCACATCAATGAGGCAATCCCGGATTAATGGTCGAACCATCTGAATGGAAAGCAACATTCCGCTTAATGACCGAATCTGACATTCCCCAGGTTCAAGCCTTGGACAAGTTGTCTTTCAGCTTGCCCTGGCCGGAAAGCGCTTTCCACTATGAGGTCAAGGAAAACACTGCCTCGCGCTGCTGGGTGGCCGAGGTGCAGCCGGATGGCGTTATTGCCGCCATTCTGGTAATATGGTTGATCATTGATGAAGCCCACATCGGTACACTGGCAGTCCATCCGCAGTACCGGCGTAAAGGTCTGGCTGAAGCCATCCTACGCTTGGGGCTGACGGAAGCAGCTCATGAAGGCGCCCGGGCGGCTTATTTGGAGGTGCGCGCTGGAAATACAGCCGCCATCAACCTGTATAAGAAATTTGGTTATATTCCGGTAACCGTACGCCCCAGGTATTATCATGATAATAATGAGGATGCTGTGTTGATGAACCTGGAACCTGATGCCTTTGAGAAATTAATCTCATCTAATCCTAAGTGATACCGGCAGGAGGAGACAAAGTGGACTCGTCTGAAATTCTTAAAGAAGTGGCCGTTCAGGTATCGGCTTGTACACGTTGTTCATTGCATTTGTCGCGCAAGAACTCTGTCCCCGGGGAAGGACCTGCCAATGCACAGGTGATGTTCATCGGCGAGGGTCCCGGTTTTTATGAAAACGAACAAGGCAGGCCTTTTGTCGGCCAGGCCGGGAAGCTATTGGATGAATTACTTGGAAAAGCCGGATTGGTGCGCCACACGGTATTCATTGCTAATGTAGTCAAGTGCCGCCCGCCGGGTAACCGCGACCCCCTGCCGGAAGAGTTGACAGCTTGCGGGGAGTATCTGGAACGCCAGATCAATGCGATCAACCCCAAAGTGATCGTGACCTTGGGACGCTTCTCAATGGCCCGCTTTTTACCGATGGCCAAGATCAGTGATGTGCATGGCCAATCCATGTGGGTGCGCGGGCGCTTGATCGTCCCCATGTACCACCCGGCGGCTGCTTTGCACCAGCCAACCCTGCGCCCGTCCTTGGAGCGCGATTTCGCCAAGCTGCCCGAATATATCCTGCAAGCGGATAAAGCCGCCCCAACCGCACCCGTACCTGCTGCAGCCGAGCCGGTTTCATCCACTCCTGTCCAGGTGGAATTGCCCACAGCCCCACCGGATGAGGAATCACCAACGCAGTTAACCTTGTTTTGAAAGTAGGATCGGAATATCCTTGATAGTTTCCACTGCAGAACTTCTGCAATAGGGAGATTTTTTTATGGGAGTCTATTTTATCACCGGGGCTGCCGGGTTTATCGCCTCTCGAGTATGCCAGCAATTACTCGAGGACGATCAAATCGTGATCGGTATCGATAATATGAATGATGCCTACGATGTGCGCCTAAAACAATGGCGCCTTGAACGCTTGCGCAAGAACCCCGCTTTTATCTTTTATCCTGACACGATTTGTGACCGCAAGGTCTTGGATCACTTGGCCGATCACCACGGTCCTTTTGAAGCCATCATCAATTTGGCTGCCCGTGCCGGAGTGCGCCAATCGGTGGAGGATCCTTGGGCTTTTTTGGATTCGAATACCACCGGGACGCTGAACCTGTTGGAATTGTGCCGGAAAGGGGCCAGTAAGAAATTTTTAATGGCTTCCACCTCCAGCATCTATGGAAGTAATGCTCCCCTGCCCACGCCGGAAGACGCCGACAGCAGCCATCCCTTGCAGCCGTATGCCGCCAGTAAAAAAGCCGCTGAGGTTATGGCCTACAGCTACCATTACCTGTACGGGGTGGATGTGAGTGTTGTCCGCTATTTCACCGTCTACGGTCCGGCAGGCCGCCCCGATCTGGCTATGTTCCGCTTTACGCAGTGGATCGCTGAAGGCCGCCCGGTGCGTGTCAATGGGGATGGAAATCAGACCCGCGGATTTACTTACATTGATGATATTGCCCGTGGCACCATCCAGGCATTGAAACCCCTCGGCTATGAGATCATCAACCTTGGCGGGCATCAGACCATCAGCATTAATGATCTGATCACGATGATCGAAGAATTGGTTGGTAAAGAAGCGAAGATCGAATATTTACCGCGCCATCCTGCCGATATGCAGGCGAATTGGGCGAATGTTGAAAAAGCCCGCCGTTTATTGGGCTGGGAACCCCAGGTAACGTTAGAGATGGGCGTACCGCGTTTGGTAGACTGGTATTTACAGGAGCGGTCTTGGGTAAGCCAAATCAACACCGATTAAGTATCAAAGAATTATGGCAGGGCTGGAAAACGGATGAAGTGTTTGGAAAAGTCATCCGTAATACCGGTTACCTGTTCAGCAGCAACACCATAACAATGGTCATCAGCTCAGCCCAAGGTGTTATTGCCGCCCTGATCCTGGGACCGTCAGCCTATGGTGTATTGGGGATCATCGCCACTTTAGCCACCAGCATCAACAGCTTTTGTTCGTTCCGCATGAGCGAGTTGGTAGTAAAGTTCTCGGGTCAGGATCTGGCCTTGGGTCAAAAAGAGCGGGCAGCAGCGGTCATCAAAGTAGCCACTATTGTGGAAAGTATCACTTCCATGATCGCCTTTCTCTTGTTGGTTCTTCTGGCTCCCTTGGCTGCCCATTACCTTCTGCATGATACAACCACCATCCCGTGGATCGTGTTGTATGGGGTGTACATCCTCTTTTGCCTTTTCCCCGAAACCTCAACCGCCATCTTACAGCTTGGGAACCATTTCCGTACCCAGGCTTTGATCAATTTGATCCAAAGTTTGATCACTGCCGGTGGGATCTTGGCGGCTTATTTGCTTGGTGGGGGAGTGTACGAGATCTTGCTGGCTTACCTGGCTGGGAAACTCTTTAACGGCATGAGCCTGATGGCAATGGCAGTGTATTACGCGCCGGGGTTATTGGGTCAGGGTTGGTGGAAAGCTTCTCTAAAGCTGATCCCTGATAAATGGAGTCTGGCCCGCTTTGCGGTCTCTACCAACCTAAGCGGAACGATCAACCTCTTCATCCGCGACAGCGAGGTGATGTGGGTCGGCTTGTTCACGAATACCACCATGGCCGGGTATTATAAGTTTGCCTGGAACGTCATCTCCTTGGTGTTCAAACCGGTGGCATCCATGGTGAGTACTTCCTTCCCGCAAATCAACAAATCCATTGCCCAACGGGAATGGGCTCCCCTCAAGCGCTTGCTGCGGCGCACATCCCAATTGGTTTTCGTATGGGCTGCTGCAGCCGCTGTCGGTTTGGCATTGGTTGGCCCTTGGGTGCTGTCTTGGCTGAAAGACGGCGCCTATCAACCCAGCTTTTGGGCAATGTTGATCATGCTGGCGGGCATGGCAGTTCCCAATATTTTCTATTGGAACCGGCCGCTGCTCCTGGCTTTTGGGCGTCCGAACTACCCGTTGATTGTTATGATCATTGTTGGCGGGATCCGGATCGGGTTGATGATCTGGCTTGTGCCTCAATTTGGATACCTTGCTCAAGCTGCCTTATATAGTCTTTATTTCATCGTCTCGACGATGTTGATCTTGCGGGAAGCTCTGTCGCATATGCATCAAGTTCAATTGGAGGAGATACCGGCATGAGAATCGCCTGTATGGCTACCTCGCAAGTACCTTCCACAACCGCAAATAGTATTCAAGTAATGAAAGCCTGTCATGCCTTGCGCCAGCTTGACCATGAAGTCTGTTTATGGGTGCCTGGCGATAGCGCAGTATCCTGGGAAGCGGTTGCCGGTCTGTACGGTCTCACCCAACCGTTCGAACTCCAATGGCTGCCTTCGCAGCATTGGATGAAGCGCTATGACCTGGCTCTTTCAACGGTGGCCAGGGCAAAAGCCTGGAAAGCCGACCTGTTTTATACCTGGCTTCCCCAAGCGGCATTAATGGCTCTGTGGGAAGATATGCCGGTGGTTTTAGAGCTCCATGATCGTTTGATGGGTTCTGTTGGCCCCTCGATTACAAAAACACTCCTGCGCACACCCGGCAAAAAAAGGATTGCCTTCATCACCAAAGCCTTGCAGACGGTTGTGGAGAAACAACTGCATGTGACCATCCCCGATGAGGTCGCGGTGATAGCCCCGAATGCAGTTGAAATGGAACGATTCCACTTCCTGCCTGACCCGCCGGCGGCACGTGCCCGGCTTGGCTTACCGGAACGGTTGACCGCTGTCTATACCGGGCATTTTTATGCCGGGCGCGGTATCGATCTATTGGTCGGTTTGGCCAAATCTTTCTCGAATATTCAATTCTTGTGGGTGGGTGGTAGAGCCGAAGATGTGGATGCCTGGCACCTGAAACTGGTTGAGCTGGGCATCCACAATGTAATCATAACCGGATTTGTCGATAATCGGAAACTGCCTATGTACCAGGCTGCCGGTGATATCTTGCTTATGCCGTATGAGACCAAGATATCCGGTTCGAGCGGCGGTAATACCGCCGAGATCTGCAGTCCAATGAAGATGTTCGAGTATTTGGCCAGCGGGCGGGCGATCTTGACCAGTGATTTACCCGTGCTGCACGAAGTGTTGAATGATGAAAATGCGGTATTCTGCCCGCCGGATGATTTAACCGCCTGGACCGAGATTTTTGGTGCGTTGTTAATGAATGGTCCTAAGCGTGAACGCTTGGGAGAACAAGCCCTCGTTGATTCCCGTCAGTATACCTGGACCGAACGAGCAAAAAAGATAATGGATTTCTAACCTATGAAAACTATTAAAACCTTACCTTGGATTTCGATCTTACTCATCCTGGTTATCAGCGCAGCTCTGGCAGCGGTTTTGGTCCTGTTAGGACCGGGAGGTTGGGTGTTGACAGGCTGGTTGGGTGAGTGGGCGACTGCCGCGGTGGGCGGACTTTTGCTGTATTGGGCATGGCGTTGGGCTGGGGGCGGCCGTGGATTAGCCTGGATGATCATTACAGCCCTTGTGCTTCGCCTTATCGTGGGTGTGTTCTTAACCCTGGCATTACCCAGCCTTGGATATGACACCCCCGAAGCCCAAGCCGGATATCTATTCCCAGATGCGTATAGCCGAGATGCTCAAGCTTGGGAATTGGCCCAATCCGGGCAGCCGATTTGGACCGCTTTTCAAGATGAATTCATCTCCGACCAGTATGGCGGATTACTGGCCATCAGCGCCGTTGCTTACCGGTTCCTCAGTCCGGATATGCAAAGGCCCTTCTTGGTTATGCTGCTGGCAGCCTTGGCTTCTGCCCTGGCCATCCCATTTCTATGGAAAGCCATTTTACCGCGCTGGGGCACAAGAACAGCTTCGATCGCCGGTTGGATCATTGCCTTGTACCCCGAATCACTCTTTCTAAATTCCACGGCAATGCGTGAGCCGTTCCTACTACTTTTTTGTTGTATGGTATTCGAGGCATTGCTAGCCTGGCGCCAAAATAAACGCCATAGTCTGGTCAACGGCGTGGTGGCGTTGATCGGGTTGATGACCATCTCATGGAGGGTAGGGGTAACCGTTTTTGGTTTCTTATTGGTATGGGCTTGGTTGGATTACATTGTCGCCGGGCGTGATCGAAAGTGGCAGATCGCCGGGTGGCTTGTGCTGGCGGGTGCCGCGGTGGCTATGGTGGGGTTAAGTTATGCCTGGTTCTTTGAAGCCGCCGGGTGGGATTCGGTGCTGCAAATGCGCAGCAGCGGCTGGTTCCAGGGGATCATTGATCAATTTGGGGATAATTGGCGCATACCCTTGGCGACGGCTTATGGGCTATTACAGCCCATTCTCCCCGGGGCGATTTTTGATGATGCCCAACCTTTGGCGCATGTTGTCACCACTTTACGATCTTTAGGGTGGTATGCCATCCTCCCTCTACTGTTTTATGCCGGTTTACGGGTGTGGAAAGCTCAACCTGCCAATGAACGCCGGATCATGATCTGGATAATCGTCTTTAGCATTATTTGGATCCTCATTTCCTCCTTACGTGCCGGGGGAGATATTTGGGATAATCCCCGCTACCGCACCATTTGGCTTCCTTGGCTGGCGTTGATCGTAGGGTGGGTACTTGATCAACATGCTCAAAAACCCAATCCCTGGCTGGGGAGGATCCTGATCATTGAGGGAATTTTCCTGATCTTTTTCTCCAATTTCTATTTATGGCGCATCCAAATCTCTCCCTTCCGTATTCTCTTTTTACCTACGATCGCCTTAATCGCAGCCGGAGCGGGGATTGTGATCGTGTGGGGTTTGATCGCCGATTGGCAAAAGAAATTAAAGCACTGATCCCTTAGGGACAACTTGCCTATCACCGCTTGTATGGGATGAACATACAGGCGGTTTTCGTAATTTCCTCAACAGATAGCAAACAGTTATTATTCTTGACGCTTTCTTGACATTTTTTACCGTATCCTTGCCTTCTCTTTGACAAAACCGGGAGTATACTCCTCCGGTTTGAAGTTAAGAAAGGCACGCGTAATGATCATTGCAGATAATGTAAAAAACTCTACTGTTATTG
>DATMYN010000125.1:0-3250 GCA_035560875.1 Longilinea sp.
ATGCCGATATCGTGATCGTGAACATTGACGGTTATGTGATCCCGCATGCCGAAGTCATCCCTTTTATGCAAAGGATCAAAGCCCGAACCGTCATCCTCGCCCACTACACCTTGGATGGTTTTCAATCCTGGTGTGAAGCACCTACTGCCGATCAGTTCCTGGCGACCATCCCTGACAGTATTCAAAAAGTCCATTTGGGGAGCATCATCCAGGTTACTCCCGGTATGCCTACTCAAATCGCGGTGGTAACCCCAGCCTTATTGGTCCACTAATCTACGTTTTTTGAACCCACCCCATTTGTAAAACCAAATGGGGTGGGTTCAAAATGTCAAAGGCGGTCAGCCCTTGCCAATTCAGGTATAATCATCCTATGGATGAAGCTGGACTTATCGCTGCTGCCCGTTTGGGGGATTTGGATGCCTTCAACCATTTGGTAATGGTTTACCAATCCCTGGCATATAACTTAGCCGTCCGATTGCTCAATGATCTGGATGCCGCCGATGACGCGACCCAAACCGCGTTTCTTTCCGCGTTCCGCCATCTAGATACATACCGGGGTGGTTCTTTCCGCGCCTGGGTGATGCGCATGGTAACCAACACCTGCTATGATGAACTCCGCCGTCTTAAGCGCCACCCTCAGCAGCCGCTGGAACCCATGGGCGAGGACGACAACGACGAGATCGAATCGCCATATTGGATGGCAGACGAATCCCAAGCCACGCCTGAGATGCAGATCGAGCAGCGCGACTTGGAGAACGCCATCCAACACTGCCTGCATGACCTGCCAGATGAATTTCGCTCAGTGGTGGTTATGGTCGATGTGGAAGGTCTGGATTATGAAGAAGTCGCCCAGGCAGTTAGTAAACCGCTTGGTACAGTAAAAAGCCGCTTATCGCGGGCGCGTTTGCGTATGCGTGACTGCTTGCAGGGCTTTACGGAACTATTACCCTCCATATTTCGTCAAGATAATGGAGTATGATCATGAGTTCCCGCTTGTCACCCCACGCCTTGATGCAGATTTCCGCCTACCTGGACGGACAACTATCTGCGCGGGAAATGAGCGAGACAGCGCATAAGATCCAAACGGATCCCCAATACCGTCAGGCATTCGAAGAACTTAAACGCACCCGCCTGGTGCTTCGCAATACACCCCGGCGCAAGCCGCCGCGCAACTATTATCTGACCCCGCAAATGGTCAAGCAGCGGATCCGCCAACCGGTAATGGTTCGTCAGTTTGGCTTTGCATCAGCTTTCGCCGCCATTGCTTTAGTCCTCATCCTCCTAGGAGACTTTGCATCGAATTTATCCTTTGGAGCGATGGCCCCCAGTGCCATGATGGCCGATCAAGCCGCTTCCGAAAGTGTTGCCGCTGAATCGGCTCCACTAACTGAAAGTATGCCGGTAACCCAAGAGACAAAACCTCCCGAGGTGATCTATTGGGGTACTCAAACCGCTCCGGATACCATGGCGCCTGCCCCTGATTCTGCCTTGGGTGGAATGGGCGGCGGGGGCGGCGGAGATGCCGCCGGGACAACCGGTGCTGCACCTTTATCCACACCCAGCACAGCTGAAGAAAGCAACCGCACAGGGGCTGTTATCCCAACAGCCACCCTGCAGTCATTGGGCAATTTCACCACCAGCTCGGATGCCAGTAATGGAAACCCGATATTAGGGATTGCTCCGTCTGATCAGCAAGGTGAACCGCTTACCCAGACCCTCTCTGTCATCGAAGAAGATACATCCGATCGACCATCCATCGATTGGCTGCCTATCATCGAGATCAGTCTTGCTGTCATAATGATCGTTTCAGCCATCCTTTCCATCGCATTCCGACGCCGTCTCTAATGACCTGCGCCAATTCTGCCATCCGGTTTTGTCCTAACTGCGGTACCCCTGTCATTACCCGGCATGTCTTCGGTAGTGACAGACCTGCCTGCCCGGCCTGCGGATATATCCATTTTGCCGATCCAAAGGTGGCTGCGGCTGCACTGGTGATAGTGGATGGCAAGGTGCTTCTCGCCCGTCGTTTGAATGAACCTTTTCAGGGATATTGGACCTTACCGGCCGGGTTTGTGGATGCGTGTGAAGACCCCGCCCGAGCGGCTGAACGGGAATGCCGGGAAGAGACCGGCTTATTGGTCAAAGTCACCGGGCTATATAAAGTCATTACAGGCCGCGAGCATGATGCCGGTGCGGATATCGTTTTGGTCTATTCCGCCATTGTCGTGGGTGGAATTTTGGAAGCCGGGGATGACGCTGGTGAAGCTGCTTGGTTTACGCTGGATAACTTACCCCCATTAGCCTTTCGGGCTACAATAGAATCACTTAACGGGGAATGATCCCCACCGGGAAGAAGCACCTTTGACTACTTATCGTCAGATATTCCAACGAACCATCATTGTCGGACTGTGTGTATTAACCCTCAGCCGCAGTGTTGTACTGCTGGATGAACCATCCCAAGTGGTGCGTGCGTACACGCGCAACATCGAATTTGATTATGCCGCTTGGATCTTTAATGCCTTTGGCGTGAAAGCCGACCAACTCGCATTGGATACCCCGCGCTACATGACGGACATGCAGCAGCACGATCTGGTAATCGAATATCTGGGTTTACTGCGGCAATCAATGGACCTTGAGAACCAGATCCGGGTCGTATTAGCTGATCCGAACCAGGATGACCCGACGGCTGCCTCAGCCCCACTGCAAGACTCCCTTACCAACATCCAAACCCAATTGGATGGCATTGCTCCGCTGGCCGAAACCATCCTGCAGGAGCAGATCAGTGCGGTGGTAAGTGATTTTGGGCTCAGCCTGGAAGGACAACCGTTGCCTCCCACCCTTTACCATGCCACTCCGCTTCCCATGGCATTGATCATCTCGCCCCGCCAGGTCATCCGCCAGGATGCCAACATTTCCCTTGAAGTGGACCTTTCGGTAACCGAAGTTTCCGCCCTGGAAACCCGGATCGAAAGTAATGAAGATGTTTCCGCTCTGGTCGTGCCCATCGGTGGGGTTGGCGTATATCCCACCATGGTGATTGAGAGTACCGACCTCACCTGGCTGCTTCAAACCATCAGCCATGAATGGGTGCATAACTACCTCACCTTGCGGCCGTTAGGCATGAATTATGACACCACGCCTGAATTGCGCACCATGAATGAAACCACAGCCAGCATCGCCGGGGATGAAATTGGGAGTGCTGTGATCGCCCGTTATTATCCCGAGTTAGCTCCCCCTCCTGCCCCAGAGG
>DATMYN010000126.1:0-2315 GCA_035560875.1 Longilinea sp.
ATATCATTCAATAATTTCGTCAAGCCTTTAAACCGGATTGGCTGGCAGCAATTTGGCCATTCGGATTTCATCCACTCCGGCGTTTTCAGTTGATGGCCGGATCCGAAGGATGGGTTCCGTAATGTGATCAAATCAACCCGAATGGGGTAGATCGTTGAGATCCTTAAGCGCTAATTCCATGTAGTGGACGATTGGTTTGTGTACCGCATCAAAGGGTGGGATAATGGCTTTAAGAATAATATTGGAAGGATAATGTGGAAATATGATGATGCACGGCGGCGGCATGCGCGGAATGGTCAACTCCCCCGATGAAAAACCAAAGATCACCTGGCCGTTACTCAAAAGGGTAATGGTGTATGCAAAACCATACCGGGCTCTCATTGCGGGTATGTTGTTTTTTATATTACTTCAAACCGGGCTATCCTTATTATCGCCGCTGATCATGCGCGACCTGATAGATAAAACCATCCCTTCAGGTGATATTCAAAGACTCACATTACTAGCGTTGGCATTGTTGTTGATCCCGGCATTGAACGGTGTCATCAGTGTGACCCAGCGGCGGATGAATGTCCGGGTAGGTGAGGGGGTGATCTACGACCTGCGCCTGGCGTTGTTCAGCCGGTTGCAAAGAATGTCTTTGCGCTTCTTTACCAACACAAAGGTCGGCGAGTTAATGAGCCGGTTGAATAACGATGTGGTCGGAGCTCAAAATGCCATCAGCAGCACGATTGTAGGGATCATTACCCAAACCGTACAGGCAGTGGCGGTTCTTTCTGTGATGCTGACAATGGAATGGCGTTTAACTCTGATCAGTGTGATCATTTTACCGTTATTCATTCTCGCCACTAAAGCACTTGGCAACCGCCTGCGTGATATTGCCAGAAAGCAGATGGAAACCAATGCACGCATGAATGCCATGATGAATGAGACCCTCAATATTGGCGGGGCGCTGTTGGTAAAATTATTCGGCCGCGGCCAGGTGGAGGTGGACCGGTTTGGTCAGCGGGCTGCCCAGGTACGCAATGTAGGCATCGAACGAGCGTATGTCGGGTCGATTTTTATTGCCATCATCGGTTTGATCAGTGCCGTCGGTAGTGCCTTGGTATATGGATTGGGCGGGTATTATGTGATCCAAGGGGCATTTACGATCGGAACCATTATTGCCTTTGGTTCCTACTTGGGAAGTCTGTACGGCGCTCTGCAGGGGTTATCCAACGCGCCGGTAGAATTTGCCACATCCATGGTAAGTTTTGAGAGGGTATTTGAATTGATCGACCTGCCGATTGAAATTGCTGAAAAACCGGATGCACTGGTTTTACAGGAGGTCCGGGGTGAGATCTCGTTTGAAGATGTTTCCTTTCATTATAAATTGGGAGATGAGTTCCTGCTTAGCGATGTTCACCGCTATGGTAGTATGGATAATGTGACGAACGTACTTTCGGAGGAAAAGGTTGACCGAGAGGAAGAAGATGTCTCAACTCATAATCAAGCCCGCAGTGTGGCATTGGAGGGGATCAGTTTTAAGGCAATGCCCGGGCAGCTTGTCGCCTTGGTAGGACCAAGCGGAGCAGGAAAAACTACCCTTACCTACCTCATCCCACGTTTATATGATACGAGCGGGGGGACGATCCGAATTGATGGACACGATGTGCGCGATCTGTCTCTCGAATCGCTGGCTGCCCAGATCGGCATGGTCACTCAGGAAACTTTTCTGTACCATGATACGATCCGCACAAACCTTCTCTATGCCCGTTTAGATGCTACTCAGCAAGAACTTGAAACTGCCTGCCGGATCGCCAACATTCACGATTTTATCCAATCACTGCCTGAAGGGTACGAGACCGTAGTTGGCGAACGCGGTTACCGCCTTAGCGGAGGGGAAAGGCAGCGAGTTGCGTTGGCGCGTGTGATCTTGAAAGATCCACGGATATTAGTCTTAGATGAAGCAACCAGCAGCCTTGATAGTGAATCTGAAGCCTTGATCCAAGACGCTCTGGGAAAAGTGATGGCTCAACGCACAAGTATTGTCATCGCCCACCGGTTAAGCACGATCCTGGCGGCTGACCTGATCTTGGTGATGGATCGAGGCAAGATCGTTGAGAGCGGGACACATGCCAGCTTATTGGCGCAAGGTGGTTTATACGCCAATTTGTATCAGACCCAATTCAGGAACGGGAACGCTTAACGAGAATAAGATTAAATAACCCCAAATGTGACAAAAATGGTGGAATTTGTACCCGAAATTGGTTAATATTGTTGCAAAATGACCTTTTTATTCAAAAAGCAATTGACAATAAAATTACTAATCGTTAAAG
>DATMYN010000127.1:0-3203 GCA_035560875.1 Longilinea sp.
TAACACAACAATCCAAGAAACACAGGATCCAATTATTAAGGCAGCGGACCCCATGTTGGATGCAAGCTGTGTGTTTCCAGATCGGTGAGCTGCTGCAAGCCGGTGCCATCAATATTAACCACATAGATGGCGGTGAGTTTGCCATCGTAAAATGGTCCCGGCCGGTAGGAATAGAACGCTATCTGCAGTCCATCCGGAGACCATGATGGAGACCATCCGTCTCCATCGCCAATATCCAACTGGCTGATATTTTGACCGTCTGCATCCATCAGACAAATAAATGGCCCGCCCTCATCGATCGATCCGCACATAAAGGCGATGCGTCCGCCATTGGGCGAATAGACCGGGGAAGTATTGTAACCGGGCAAATCTGTCAATCGCAGCACGTTGCTTCCGTCTGCATTCATCACATAGATCTGGGTGCCATCACCGTTCAGCGCATCCCGGTCGCTATCAAAGATGATCATCTGCCCATCGGGTGACCATGCGGGATCATAGTTATTGGCTGTTCCAAAGGTCAAGCGCTGTTGGTCGGATCCGTCCGCATTCATCACATAGATCTCATAATTACCATCCCGGTTGGAATTGAAGGCAATGTGGTCTCCATCCGGCGACCAAGCCGGCCAAATATCATCAGCCGTACTGGTCGTCAACCGGGTTGGGTTCGAACCATCGGCGTTCATGATAAAGACATCCGGATTCCCAAACCGGCTGCTCATGAAGGCGATCTGGGTCCCATCCGGTGACCACGAAGCGGCCATATCCATGCTGTAATTGTCTGTCAGGCGGGTTTGACCGCTGCCATCGGCATTCATGACATAGACTTCATCCCCATTTGCGTTATCCCTTAGAGAACTGAACGCGATGATCCCGCCTCCGCTGCCTGATAATGCAGGGGTGGACGTATAGGTTTCTGTTGGTTCGTAACCTTGATCCTCTTGCGGGGTTATGCCTGGCGATGCACTGGTTTCGGATTGATCCACAGTACACCCCAAAACAAGGAAAAATAGAAATAAGATCATACATGTGAAAACCGATCGTGTCTTCATTTTCCTACCCTTCATAAAGCAGGATCAATCCGAGGCTCCGGTTAATGTCAGCACTTTAATATTCCGGCAGATCACATCCACCACTTCCTGCGACCCGACCAGCCAGGGCATGCGCAGCTTCTCGCTGACCGATTGAATGGCTTTCTCACCCGGAGCCCCGCTAATAAATTCACCCGTTTCTTCAGTGGTAATGTCCTCAACCGGGATGAAGTGCTGAATCGCTTCCCGGTTGCCAGGGCAGGCAGCCTGACACTTCATACAGCCGAGGATGGCGTTATGCGCTCCGGCGGGTATCCACGCCGGGAAATCACCCTCCACTTCATTATACAGGGTGACGCAGCGGCTGACATCGATCACAAAGCGGTCGGATCGGATGGCGCCGCCAGGGCACAGCTTTTGGCACAAGCTGCAGCCTTCGCAGCGCGCCATCATGCCCAACTCCTGCCAGTGGTCTTCCGTAAATTTATAGTCGGTTACGAAACAGCGCAGCATGATAAAACTGCCCATCCCCTCTACATAGCTGATGTTGTTGCGCCCGTAGCGTGCCAACCCGCTGCGCACGGCCAATAATTTAAGGTGGAACGGTATCCCCGGACGTTCTATGCGGTGACCGGGTTCTTTGATGATATTCTTCTCCACCTCATTACGTAGTTCATCGAAGGAGACTCCCGGATCAAAATATCCGGAAGGGAGATGGGTAGATACGATCTTGCCATTATAATGAAGATTGACCGCCAGGGGTGGATTGGCAATGGCGACGATGATGATACTTTGCGCCTCTTGAAAATCATCCGCCAGAGCAAAACGCATTTCACGGATGTATTCCTGAAAGGTGGGGGCATCGCTCAACAAACCATCCCGGCGCAAACCCCCGATAGTCTCTTGAAGTTCAGGCAGGTGGGTAACGGATACAGTGCGGTAACGATACGCAATAACCGAACCGTTCGAATCGATCAATCCAGCGTTGGGATCTTGTTCAGACATGGGCTGCAAATCCTTCCTCATCCATTTTTCTCGGACAGCATAGATAGTACAGCTTTAGGTCCGGAATAACCATTAGCCCACCGTACAGTAATAAGCATTCGCTCCATTCGGATTAAGGAGGATGGTTCCGGTGTGTTAATTCTGGACCGGGGACCATTGCGTGCCCAGTACACATGCCTCAATCATAAAGATCTACGGGCACCGATTCAGTGTAAACCACATTTCCATACTCATCCACTAACGAAACAAACACATATTCCACTTCCGGAAGCAGGCATTCAACTTCTCTTTCCGTATTCAAGTAGGTTGTCATGGCGTCACCGATGTAATCATCCGGGTATCCTGTGGCATATTGCACGGTAAAGGTGATCCCATTGTTATCGGCAACCAACATATAAGAATTCAAAACCGAATCATAGAAATGGCGCGAAACAAGTTCCTCGACCTCATCCCACGTGCATGATTCGGCTGGGATGGATTGGATTTCCGGCACAAAAGTCCGCTCCCATACACCATAATCAAAGATCGCCTCTTGAACAACTTCAAGGTTCGCATCGCTCAATTCGCCGGATACAGGAAGTAGATCGATATTTATACCACCTGAAAACCATCCATTATAGTAACGGTCTACCACGATAGGATTGAAATAATCGAAATATTCGGCCACACAAGCATTGGCTTGGTTGAGAAGGTTGGATAAATCGATGGAATGCTCAACGGCCAGATCAAAGTTTTGGCGTAGTTCATCCTCCGTAGCGAATGGATCAAGGGCGGGATCTACGATCCAGAAAAATAGAAACCGTTCCCCTTGATAAATCTGGTATCCCAAGGAAAACGTTTCGTAAGGAACTAACGGTTTTAACTCCTCTACGAAAACGTTCGGATCACAATCCGTTTGCGGGGTGGGGGTTGTGGTGATGGTTGGTCGATGTGTAATGGTTAACGTGACGGTCGGTGTAAAGGTATTGGTTGGTTCGGGGGTAGTGGTGGGCTGGATGATAGTGATGAATTGACAGGATATGAGAACCAATGCCATTACGCATACGAGAAATGCTTTTTTCATACTTCCCTCCTTGATCTGTTATGGCTTATCAATTTTTCGTAGTTGGATAACTCCACCGTTAAAATCCGCCCATTACCTTACTTACACAATCGGATAACGGTAAATAC
>DATMYN010000128.1:0-2781 GCA_035560875.1 Longilinea sp.
TGCCGATACGTTGAGCGGTTATATCTACGGATATTTAGGCAGCGTACCTTCGGTGGGTGAAACGGTACCGCTTGAATCATGGAATCTGACCGTTGAAAGTGTCACCGGGCGCACCATCCGGCGGGTGCGTGCCATCCGCCAGCAGCCTGCTGAAGGACAAGAGGAGAAATAAGATGACCCTGGACGATAACACCCAACAACAATTGGTTGAGAGCGCCATGCACGCCCGCCAATGGGCGTATGCCCCTTACTCTCATTATTCAGTCGGGGCTGCCTTGTTGACCGCCTCCGGCAAGGTATACGAAGGGATTAACGTAGAAAATGCCGCTTATCCTTCCGGGGTATGTGCTGAAAGAGTAGCCGTTTACAAAGCCGTATCCGAGGGGGAGCGTGAATTTGTAGCCATTGCCGTGGTCACCGAGAATGCCGTCGCCCCATGCGGTTTCTGCCGCCAGGTATTGGCTGAGTTTGGGGTGGATACCACTGTGATCATCGCCAACGGGGAAGGACAGATCGCCTGCGTGATCAGCCTTAAAGACCTGCTCCCCGGCGCGTTCCGTTCCGAGGACCTGCCGCGTGCCACGCCCTGAGCGTTCGCTTAAAGTCGATGCGGTCATCGTGCGTCACTCCGATTGGGGGGAAGCCGACCGGTTGCTGGTGTTATTCACCCAGCAAGCCGGCAAGCTGCGAGCAATTGCCAAAGGCGCCCGCCGTCTGCGTTCTCGCAAGGCCGGCCATCTTGAACCCTTTACCCAGGTATCTTTGCTGTTAGCCCAAGGACGGGATTGGTGGGTGGTCACCCAGGCACAAACCATCCAGGTGTACCAGCGCTTGCGCGAAGATTTGGAACGCACCGCCCTGGCCAGTTATGTGATGGAATTGATCGACCGTTTAACTGTAGAAGGCGGCGAACAGCCGCGCCAGTTCGCCTTGGTGGTGAACACCTTGCAGCGCATCGACCAAGAACCCGACCCATTTGTGGCTATGCGCTACTTCGAAATGAATTTACTGGAGTTGGTCGGCTTTCGACCGGAACTGCACACCTGCACAAGCTGCGGGCAAAAGATCGAAGCCGAAAACCAATACCTGTCGGCTGAATTGGGTGGCGCGGTCTGCCCCCGCTGCGGGCAAACCGCCTCCGCTGCCAGGCCGATCTCACTGGAAGCGTTACGGTTTTTACGCCATTACCAGCGCTCACCCTACGAGATAGCCATGCGCGGCCAACCGCCCGCCAATATCCGCTTGGAACTCGAAACCGCCATGCAGGCGTATTTTGCCTATATCCTCGAGCGCGGGTTGAATACGCCCGGTTTCCTGCGATTGGTTCGTAAGGACTGAGTTGATTGAGTAGTCATCAAGCGGACCTAAAGGAAATTCAAACAGGTTCCGTACGTTGCATCTTTTTCCTTTCCATTGCGTATATAAACTGAAAACATCCTCCAGCACCCCCGGATTGCAGGTTGGCGGTTTTCTTCCTATAATCAAGATATGAGAAAATCAACCTTGATCACCATTATTCTGCTTGGCCTGTTCACCTTATCAGGCTGTAGCCTTTTCGAAGGGATCAATTCCATCGGATCGGTCACACTTCCTGAAGGCCAGTTCTCTATCCTGAACGTAACCGCGGGAGCCACATTCCCGGAAGCCTGCGAGATGGCTACCGGCACAACTTGCTACCAGGCAATGGATGGTGAAGAAATACTCATCCTCACCCTGGAAATGACCGGGGTCAACGAACCTGCTTCCGAGATTCGGGTCCATTTCATCGATGATGCCTACAATGCCACCATCACCGATAGCCAAGGCAACACCTTCATCGCCGCCGGGGCAGATCAGCTAGAGGGCAACCAGTTTTATCTGGTCTTTTATATCTTGGATAATTCCCACGGTTTATCCCTGCATTGGTTGGATAACGAACCAATATCATTGCAGCCATAAAGTCGATGCATTGATCTTTCAATGCTTGCAGGGATTTGGATGATCGCGGGATACATTTTTATACCCGGTAATTAATACCGGGGAAAGGTAACTATATGTCTGAACAAATTCCAAACGATCCTACCATGATCCCCGAAATGAAACGTAAACCCCGCATCCCATGGTTCGGCGTCATCCTGATCCTGCTGGGCGCCTTTTTTATGGCTGAAAATGCGGGCTGGATCACCGGTCACTTCAATTGGTGGGCGCTCTTCATCTTCATCCCTGCCTTCGGTTCCCTATCCGGCGCCTGGTATGCCTACTCCCGCAATCATTCCTTCAGTGCCGCCGTGGGCAGCGGTCTTGGCGGCGGGTTGGTCATATTGACGGTAGCCCTTATGTTCCTGTTCGACTTGGATTGGTCGGATTGGTGGCCGCTGATGCTGATCGTGCCCGGTTTCGCCGGCGTTTTAGGCGCTCTGCCCGGTGTAAAAACGGATCAAAACCAGGTCGGACGCGCCTGGCTTGGCTTGAGCGGATGGGTGGGAATGTCCGTAATGCTGTTGGGGGGCGCATTCTTACTGAACAACCTGGGTTATATCGATATCCGCGAGTTGACCGGTCAATTCCGCTGGTACGGTTTGTTCGTACTCCTCCCCGGTTTGGGAGCGCTGGTTAATTGCTACCTGGCCTGGCGGACCTCCGGCTTTAATTGGGGTGTACGCAGCCTGCTGATCGTGGGTGTCATCATCTGCACCGTAGGCGGTATGATCGTTGCCGGTTTGGATTGGAACCTGCTCGGTCCGGCTGTCATCATCGCCGGCGGCCTGGGGTTGCTGCTGACCTCCTTCAACAACAAAGCCT
>DATMYN010000129.1:0-2770 GCA_035560875.1 Longilinea sp.
CTCATTAGCCTGTGTATCCTGGCTCTACTCGCCTCAGGTTGCAGCCTGGGCACACAGATCGTGCCCACCGCCACGACCACCCCCGAGCTCTTGCCACCCACCATTACGGTACAACCGACGGCTACCCTTACCCCAACGGCGACGCCCACCTTAACCCCCGAGCCGATGACCGTCCAAACCGGTTTCGTCGCCATACCCCATCCGCTGGGGGATGATATGCCATATACCTTTATCTTCGATAACCAGATCTGGCAGTATTCCATGCATATCCCAACCGATAGCTTTACCGCCATATTCGTGATCGATAAATGGGACGCCAACGGCTGTACGATCTCCACCGTCTCTGAAACGGGGATACCCGTGCCGCTGCGGTATTTCTTCTACGATGCCGGCCGGTGGACCTGGGCTGTGTATGAGTATGCCGATGATGTGAGCCTTTACAACCACGGCGATCTTTTCTTAAGCCTGACCGGCCGCCTGGATGAAGACTGCCGTATGGCTCAGGATACCGTGTTGAGTTCGATCGTCATGACCGGGGAATATCTGAGCAATGCCACAGCCACACCGATCGCCTCCCCCGAAGCCCTTGCCACCCTTGAAGGGTATTCCTGCTCCTCGATGGAACCCCTGCTGCGTATCGGCGACAGCGCCTATATCGTTGCCTCCTCGATCTGGTTGCGGTCCGAACCTACGTTGGATAACGCCATCAAGCTGGAGAACTACCTGCAATTCGCCCCGGTGATCCTCACGGTTCTGGAAGGGCCGGAATGCGTGGATACGTACACCTTCTGGCGGGTGCAAGTCACCGAAATGGGTGAAGGTGGAACAAGCCGCGAGGGCTGGATGGCCGAAGCGGATGATACCGAATACTTCTTATCTCCATTTGAAGATATCGAATAGAACCCTTTCCGAAAGCAAAGACCCTAAAGGCGATAATCCTCTAGGGTCTTTTTTTTAATCGTATTCCAATCGCTTACAATTCCATTTCCATCAGCAGTTCTTCTTGGGTATCCGGTTCTTCAAAACGCACCGGTTTGAAGCCCAAGCTTAGGTAGAGTTGATAGGCCGGTTCTTGGAGTTTGGGCGAATAGATCATCAACTCCATGCGAGTCCAACCCCCGGCACGGGCATAGGCGATCAGTTCCTCACAAATTTTCCGCCCCCAACCCTTGCCGCGGTATTGCGGGTACATCCATAAGCGTTTCATGAGGCAGGAAGTTGAATCAATAACCTTCAAACCGCCGGTAGCCACCACACGGTCATTATCGGTCAGCACTAAAAAGGTACCGCCCGGATCCAGGTAGTAACCCTGCATATCATCAAAATCCACAAATTCATCCCACTCGCGCATCTTGTCTTCACCCACCTGCCATATTTCCATGCTACCGGCCAGGAAGACCTCCAGCGCGCCGCGGTATTGATGGGGCTGGATGCGGGATATTTTTAACATGAACCAATTATATCTTGGGAATACCGACGTAGTACATCCCCGGGCCGTCATCCGGGCGGGCGGCAAACCCGCAGTACTCATAAAAGGGGCGTTTGCCGCGGGCGCAGAACAGTTGGATATCCCGGATGCCATCCGCCCGAAGCCGCCGCACGAGTGACTCGAGCATATGGGTACCAATCCCCTCAGCCTGCCAGGCTGGATGGACGATCAGGTCATAGATCATGGCATGCAGCATCGTATCCGAAACCGCTCTACCAAAACCGACCAGTTTCTCCCCCGCCCAGGCTGCCTCGAACATATCACTGGCGGTCAATACCCGTTCATAATCCAACATGGATATTTTATATTCGGCATTCCAACCGGTGGTTAAAAACAACTCCCACACCGCCTGGATTGGGGGTACTTCGGATCGGTATAGGATGGGTAAACCGCGCTGAACCATGGCTCTTCTCCACAAGAAATGGGCTTTGGTTCTATCCTATCACAAGGCAAGGATTATGAAATTGGGCAGTTGTCCAGCCTTACATTCCCCAAGCGTCCACATTGCAGTGAAGCTGCTGAGGAGCCAGAGCTTTGAAACCCTCGGCATATGGCACGCCTTCTTTTTGACCCAGGTCTTGTTCTTTGAATTCAAGCAGCATATGCAGCCCCTGCATGTCTTCTGGGGTAAATTGGGCTTTGTAGCAATCCAAGGCTTCATGCTTGGCTTGGCGGGTTTTTGTTATTTCAATAATGGTATTGGGGGCGTGGGTAAAGTAAAAGGCGATACCCTTGATCTCATGCGGCTGATAGGCGGCATCCACGGCGGGGTCGGTGGCCATGCGCGGCAGAGCGTACATTAACACCGATTCTGCAGCCGCCTGCCCGGTGATGATATGGTCGCGATGAGCCTCATACGGCATCCAGGGATCGGGGGCCAACAAAAAGTCTGGGCTAAAACTGCGGATGGCTTTGATCAAAGCGCTGCGCAAGGCATGGTAATCGATGGGACCGCCATCGGGAAAATCCAGCCATATATGCTCGGATACACCAACGAACGCGCCGGCTTCCTTTTGCTCGTGGTGAAGCTGGTCGGTAGCCTGTTGGAGAGTGAGCCCGGTGTCGAGTACACCCAGCATGTCATTGGTCACGGTCAGGTAAGCGATTTTTGCACCGGCTTTGGCCAAGGCAGCCATCGTCCCCCCGGCAGCAATATCGGCGTCATCGTAATGGGGTTGAATGCACAACACCCGCCGGGCAGCCAGCAGATCGGGTTTGGCGAAGAAGGGAAAGTCATCCATGGTGATCCTCCTGGTTTTTTTCTATCATTGTAGACCCAAT
>DATMYN010000130.1:0-5431 GCA_035560875.1 Longilinea sp.
TATCAATTGGCAGGGGCATAAATGCCCCGATTGCGCCGGGGAGATCATTAACCCGGTCGGAACGATCTCTTCCTGGTCGCGGTGTGGGATCTGCCACCGGTTGATGTGTGTTGGAAGTGCCGTCGATGAGGCAGGAAGGACGATGATCACCTGCCCGTGGTGCGGGGCTAAAAACCGGATGGCACGCGTGATTTCACTAGGGGATAAAGTACCATCCCCATTGCGGGGCGAGTATACAACCAAACAAAAGGAATCGCTCAGGCTTCCGGGTATGAAAAGTATGTTGTTGGACGATAAGAAAAAGGGTCATACTTAACGCTACTTTGATGACAATTTTGGGGTAGACTTCTCCTGAAAGGCTATCCAAATGCAAACCTTTATCGCTCTCTTTCGAGGGATCAACGTTGGCGGGAACAGTCTATTACCCATGTCAGGGTTAAAGGCTGTTCTGGAAGGGTTGGGGGCTCAAAACGTCTGCACCTATATTCAGAGCGGAAACGCTGTGTTCCAAAGCGAGGCAGAGGACCCGGCGCAGCTCTCCAGGCAGTTGAGCGCTGAGATCCATAAGCAATACGGTTTTGAAGCCTGGGTACTGCTTCTCGGAATTGAGGCGGTTATCAAGGCGATGGAAAGCAACCCCTTTCCGGCTGCCGAAGCCGACCCGAGCCATTTGCATGTGGGCTTTCTGGCGGGTACACCGCCTGCCCCCGACCTGGCAAAACTCGATAGGCTGAAGATACCCAGCGAGCAGTACCAACTGATCGATGATGTATTCTATCTGTATGCGCCGGATGGAGTGGGGCGTTCCAAACTGGCGGCAGGTGCTGAGAAGATCCTGGGTGTTGCGATGACCGACCGCAATTGGCGGACGGTGAGTAAGATCAGAGAGATGGCAGAAGAGTAAATTGAAGCAGGTCTCACCAATTCAATGGTATAAACAAACACAAAACAGAACGGGGTAATGAATGATCGCATGGATTATTGAGCCTGATGTATTTTCCGATAATGATTCGCGCCTTGCAGAGGCTGCCATCAGCCAGGGGCATGAAGTTATCTATTGGAAAGACCAGTGGGCCCGGGATGGAGTGTATCCGGTCCCGAAAAACAAGTTTGTGGTTTTTCATGGCAGCTTAGGCAATGCGGCACAAATAACTGCCATAACATATTGGAAACCGGGAGCGTATTGCTCTACGGAAAAATTTTATTGTTCAACCTGGTACGCGGAATGTAAAGATTGGCTGCTCAATAAAACTTGGGTATGCACTACGGTAACGGAATTAGTTCGCGACCCGGAATCGATATTTAAAAAGATTGGCGCGGATAACTCTGTTTTTGTCCGACCCGACAGCCCGCTAAAACCCTTCTCGGGTAGAGTGATCCATAAAGATAAAGTGTCCCTGAAAGCCCTAGATTTCGGTTTTTATTACTCGGATGAAAATTTACCGATCGTTGTGGCTCCTGTCCGGAACATCACCCGGGAGTGGCGGTTTATCGTTATCAAGCGGCAGGTCACAGCCGGAAGTGAATATGTTGCGGATGGGAGGAGTGAAGCTGGCAGTCTGGCTTCAGGCAAAGAATGGGATTTAGCCCAATCCATTGCTACCCACATTACTCCACCGGATGATGCCTATGTGTTAGATCTTTGTGAAGCTGAAGGGGCGGTAAACTTGCTGGAGATCAACCCCTTTAGCGGAGCTGATCTCTATGAGTGTGATCGAAATGCTGTTGTGGCTTCAATGGCACGGTTAGCCAGTAAAAAGAGCCGGTGTACGAGTAAAGAAAACCAGGACTCAACCGGTATATCGGCTTAACCCATATCCATTACAATCAAGCTATTCTGAGTACAGACACCGCTTGGGAGGGAAATGAACAACCGGCCGCGCCTCATGATCTACACCAATGCCATAGTGGTTATCCTGGTTTTGGTTTATTTCTTTGCGCTGCCGGCGGTCACTCTCATCCAGGCGCTGAACGATCCCGGGCTGCGCAGCGGGGAAATTCCCGGCTTTGTATTCCGCTGGCACCGGTCACTCTCCGAGGATATGGAACAGTGGGCGCTGGACAGGGTCTCATCCGGAAGAGCCTCGGAATTGGATACCTCCGATATATCCGGTACGGAATGGCCGGTCTTCAGCTCGGTCTTTTACCTTTGGACTACCGAAGCCTTGCAGGAAGCCTGGGAGGAAGATCCCTCTTTGGCAGACAGCGCCCCGGCTGTTTATGCACGCGGGGCGATCGAAGCCGTTACCGCCCTGGTGGCCGACCCCAATCACGCCGCCTGGGTGGTGCAGCATTGGGGCGAAGATTACCTGGACCACGAGAATCTTTTTTACCGCATGCTGCTCATCAGCGGCCTGACCAGTTACCAGACTTTATTGGGTGAAGACACCTATGAAACCACCCTGCGGCAACAGGTCGAGTCGTTAGCGGATGAGATCGATGCGTCCCCTTATGGATTGCTGGATGATTACCCCGGAGAATGTTACCCGGTCGACATACTGCCTGCCATTGCCGCTATCCAAAGGGCGGATGAAGTGCTTGGAACTGACCATAGCGCTTTTGTGATCCGGTCATTGCGCGCCTTCGAAGATACCCGCCTGGACCCGGCCACCGGGCTACCGGCGTACCGCTGCGATAGCTTCACGGGCGAGGGGTTGGGTAGTGCCCGCGGTGTGGGGATATCCTATATGCTTATCTGGGCGCCCGAGCTTTGGCCGGAGACTGCCCAAGAGTGGTACCACCTATATGAAGAGCAGTTCTGGCAGGAAAGCTGGTTGGCGGTGGGGTTCAGGGAGTTCCCCATTCAATACCCGTACACCGTCTCACCGATGGGCGATGTTGACTCGGGGCCGATCCCGTTTGGCTTCGGCACAGCCGCCAGCGCTTTTGGCATCGGGGCGGCGCGGGCAAATGGTGATTTTGAGCGGGCATATCCCTTAAGCGCAGAAGCCTTGGTGCTGGCCTGGCCTTTACCCGATGGTACGTTACTAATGCCAAGGCTGCTCTCCAACCTGACCGATGCCCCCTTCACCGGCGAAGCAGCCCTGCTGTTCACATTGACCAGGGGATCGGCTGCGGATAATACCCAAGGCCGCCCAAGTTTGCCGTTCTCCGTTTATTTGGGATTGTGCATATATGCAGGTATCGCCGTTGGCGGAGTAATCTTATCCATTAAACGGGTCGGGCAATGGGAAAAAGGCCGGCACAATTCGGTTGCCGCCTGGCAGTTCATTACATGGCTGCTGCTTATGGCTTTCGGGTTGGGCGGCTTGCTCCTATCTTGTGATATATTGGGTGGAATACTATTCCTGGCAGCCCAATTTTTTCCTAGAATGGACCGCAACCCATGAACCCTCTTTCAACTATCCTCGTGACCATCGGCAGCGCCGCCTCCATCGGCTTTGGGGTATGGCACTTCTTTGTGCCGGCAGCCTGGAAGTGGTACACCTATATCGACCGGGCAGCCACCGAGTTGGTGACGGCCGTCCGGGCGATCAATGTATTCTTTTCCCTATCGCTGGTGTTGTTTGGGGTGATCAATATTTTACTGGTGTACGCCCCCAAACCGGAGCTTTATTCCCTGCTGGTTGTGCTGGGGGCGACCTGTGTGCTGTGGCTGGCACGCGTGATAATGCAGATCGTTTTCCCGCAGGGATCGATCAACCCCTGGCTTCAGTACAGGATGCTGGCCGGGTTTGTGGTTATCCTGTTGTGCTACCTCATCCCGCTGGTCAAGCTGGGGTTGGCTGCAGCCGGTTGAGTTTACAGCCCAAATACGGCATAATAGAGCTATGAATACCAGCGCTTTCCGCCACTTTTACGAGTATCACTTTGCCGAGAACCGCAGCACATGGGATCGTTACATCGTCCCCCTGACCCAGACACAATTCACACAGAATGCCGGCTACTCGCACGGTTCGGTGTGCAGCCAGATCGTGCACCTCATCAATGTGGATGAGGTTTGGTTCAGCGCCTTACGGGGCGAGGAGATGCCTGAGTCGCTGGACCCTGCCGCGGTAACCGACCGGGCGACTCTTCGCACCTATTGGGATGGACTCGAGCAGAAAATGCGCAGCTACCTGGCGGGCTTGCAGGATGAGATGCTTTCAACCAAGCCGTTTGCCGAGGGCGAAGACAAGGATTTGCTGTTATGGCAGGTGCTGCTGCATGTGGTCAATCACGGCACTGACCACCGCGCCCAACTGCTGCGTTTGCTGCATGACCTGGGGGTCAAAACTACATCCCAGGATTATATTTTCTATGTCTATGACCATCCGGAGTAAACCAACCAACCTATGGCAAAACCCATCCCCCAGGAAAAGTTTGTTATTGTGGACGGCGTGACCATCTGGACCAAGGGCAAGCTGGCGTTCGCTACAGTCGGTTGAGTTATTAGTTCAAACATGTCATAAAAGTAACAAAGAGGTTTGTATTGGCAGAACACCATCAAAACCTGCGCAAGTTCAACCGATCCGTATTCAACCCGATTATCAAATTGTTCGCAGGGCGGTTCATCTACGCGCTGGTACAGCATACCGGCCGTACCTCAGGCAAGGAATACACCACCCCGGTCGTGGCGGCTATTAAGGAGGGGACGATCTTTATTCCTCTGCCTTACGGCGCCGACACGGATTGGTTCTTGAACGTGCAAGCCAAAGGCGGGTGTATGGTTACCCTTAGGGGGAAGCAGTATGCAGCGGCTACACCCATTATGGTGGATCCGGCAGCCGCCCTGCCGGCCTTTTCACAGTTATTACGGCGGGCTTTTAAACGGGCGGAGATCTCTCAATTTCTGCGATTAAGTGTTGTATAACCGCAGTTGGCTGAGGGGAAATTGTGGTTTTCGGGGGTGAAGGCTATACTTATCCGTAGGCGATTACTCATATAACCATAAGGTGACCAGATGACAGAAACCATGCAGTGGAGCTGCGATAAATGCCATGGCGAAGGGGATATACCTTTCCCTTTTGACTGCACGCACTCGAAGGCGATCGTTTGTACGAAATGCAACACCCTTTCTGCGTATCACTGGTGTGATAAGTGCGGTTTTGGCGGGCAAATCGCCGAAAAGACAGCTGAGAAGGAATCGCTTTTTTGGGTTTGCCAGCAATGTAAAACCAGATACGAATTGCTGGAGGGTTTTTACGATGCTCCCATCGTTTTTACCCCGGTAGCCTTTGCCCCCTATATACCCAGTAATAAATATGATGTGATCACCATAGGTTGGCTAAAAAAAGCGGTGCTGCTTTGGGAAAAGTACCGAGTCATCAATATGATTTTGATGTTTGCCGGTCTCGTGATAATGATAATGATTTTCTTGCCCGAAGGTATCCGAATCGCGGGTGGGATAGTGATGCTTCTCCTGTTCTTCATCCAGATACTCCTGGATATCCCAACCGTCATCATCCTCGAGGTGTTTTGGGGTATATAC
>DATMYN010000131.1:0-4100 GCA_035560875.1 Longilinea sp.
GCAGTTAACTGAGCGGGCAGCAGGTCATTCATATAGGCAAAACTGACGAAATCCTCTCCCCAGGTGACCAAATGCAGAACGGGAGTCCCGTTCTGAGCCTGCAACGGGCAGATGCTGGCCGGTCCGATATCGGGGGCATTAATAATAATGTCTATCGGGAAATGGATAGAAAAAGCAGAATGCAAGTCTTGATAGATAAAGAATACCCGGTAAGCCAGCGAATAATATCTATCCATCTCATACGCCACCTCAATTTTAATCCGATCAGGCGTTCCATAGGTGGCAAATAGTTCTTGCAAAGAAATATTCACCAGATCTGCCTCAAGGTATTGGATCTGTGCGATATCCCCAAGCGTGTACAAGGTGAATTCGGGGTTTTCTCCAAACATGAACGGCAAGGCATAGGGATCATAGATATAGCGGTGGGCGGCGTAATTGGGATTTGAGCCATCATAACCTGTATACAGGGCAGCCTGCGCCAGCCATTGATCGGCTTCCCCAAAGGCGGTTTCCCCTGGTGTGATCCCGGCCACGCAGGGAAGTTCACAGGAGGTTTCCATGAACAAGGAACGGATAAAGGCAACCTGATCTGCCGAAGCCAGGGTTGGCAGCGGGGTCAGGCTCGGTGTTGCGGTGGGTGTGATGGTTGGGGTATAAGCAGTTATTCTTTCGTCATTCATCTCGGGTGGAATAGTCACTATTATAGAAGCCGCCGGTTGAGCGGTATCCGCAGGCGTGGCAGAAGGAGCTGATTGGCAGGCAGATACAGTTACAACAATTATGCACACAGCGAACAGCAGCTTTATTTTCACGCGAAAATCCCCGTTATTGGTAAGTCCAGATTAAGCTGGCTCTGATCTTCTAACCGCCACAATGAATAGATACTATCATGTATACCCCGATAAGAAAAACGGGCAGTCAAATGGACTGCCCGGGTAAACTCGCTTTGGAATTAATGCAGCGACATCGGCATGATGACGTGCAGGAAGTTATCATCCCCAATCGGTTGAAGCAGCGCAGGGGCAACATTGGTATTGCTTTGCAGCGCCAGGCTTGGGCTCTTAAGCACTTCCAATACCTCACGCAGGTATTTGACGTTGAAGGCTATGATCAAACCAGGACCTTCGATATTGGCATCGAATTGGATCTCACTCTGGCCGGTCTCTTCCGATTGGGCCGAGATCTCGATCACACCCGGACCTTCTGCTTTGGGCTGGATGTTCATGCGGATCACATTGTTGCCTTCGCGGGCGATGATCTCAGCCTGCCGGCAGCTTTTGAGGATCTCACTGGTGCTGACCACCACGCGTGTCTTGAAAGCGTGCGGGATGATGGCCTTGTAATCGGGGAAGTTGCCCTCGATCAACTGCGAATCCAGTTCAACATCCTTGAGGTGGAAAATCACCTGTCCGCGGCCGGGGGGTACGATCATGCGCATGGTCTCGTCGCCGTTCACGGCGATGCGGGCCAGTTCACTGAGGGCACGGGCATTGATGATGACACTGACCGGTTGGTCGGTGGGTTTGGAAAGGGTTGCTTTGCGCACCGACACGCGGAAACCATCGGTGGCTGCCATGGTCACTTCTTCGCCTTCGATGGTCAGTAAAACGCCTTGGAGTACATGCCGGGCTTCATCCACGCTGGCGGCAAAAGCCACCTGCTGGATCATTTCTTTGAAGTCGGCCACGTTCAGGTTAACCCCTTCACCGGGTTCGGGTACCGGCATGGGCGGGAATTCCTGGGCATCGATGCCTTTGATATCGGTAACCGAAGTGCCCGCTTGGACGGTGAGGGTTTGGGTGCGGGTATTCAGATTCAGGCTGACCGGGGCATTGGGTAAAGTACCCATCAGGTCTGAGAAGGTGCGCGACGGAACGGTAATAGAACCTTCCTCGCTGATCTGGCAGGGGATCCAACAGGTTATCCCCAATTCGAGGTTGGTAGCCGAGAGGCGCAGACGGCCTTCATCGGTTGCCACAAGGATATTGGAAAGGACGGGCAGAGTGCTGCGGGTAGACACCGCTCGTGAGACCACTCCAAGGCCATGCGCCAGATGCTGTTGCGATACCATTACTTTCACGGCAGCTTCTCCAAAGATACGGGATTTGTAAAAAGTATACAACAAAACACAAATTTTGGGAAATAGATACTGATTATTCACAGAAGATGTGCATGGATGTACTTCTACGCATCTTTCACACAATTGATACTTGAAACGGGACTATAATTAGGCGCAACTTTAACCTTAGGATGTGCAGCATGAAAAAATGGATCTGGATCGCTGTTTTGCTTCTATCGATCGTTACGCTTACCGCCTGTAACGGAGCGGATACCACATACCGCCAGGGCTTATCGACGGCATTGGATAACTATATCACCTGGAATGAAGGCATCTATACTACCTATCACGATCTACTTTCGGTACCCTCTAATGGTGTAACGGATGTTACGTATGGCGATCTGATCATGGGTACAATGAGTTCCTATATGACCGAAGGTCAAGCCGGTATCACCCCCCAGGATAGCTGGGATCCCATAGATATCGAGATCTTCCAAGGCACCGTGCAGATGATGGTTGAAGAAGGCACCCAAGTGCTTAGTGAATTACAAGCCCTCACGCCTGTAGATAGTATGACCGAGCAGCATCAAACCCTGGTTGATTGTATGACGTACCGCGTGGGAGTAGGCCAGATCATTTTAAGGATATTCACCGAAGGTGTATACACCCCGTTGGAAATATCCAGTTCCGCCTGTGAAAATATTGAACAGGTCATCGCCGAGTTGCAGACCTACGCAGGCAATTAGCGTAGGACCCCCTTTTGCTTAAAATCGTCCGCCCGGCTGAACAGCCGGGCGGCATGGTATAATCGAGGTGCCGAAGGTGGGACTTGAACCCACATACCCGAGGGTACACGATTTTGAGTCGTGCGCGTCTGCCAATTCCGCCACTCCGGCCAAAGCAAGACCCAGTATAACGAATATTACAGGAAGGGTCAAGGTATCTCCTGGTATGAAACTTGGAATCTTCGGTTTACCCCAAAGTGGAAAGACCACCCTCTTTAATGCGCTTACCCGTAACACCCAGCCAACCGGCGCCACCGGTAAAATAGAAATGCACACCGCCGTAGTGGATGTACCCGACAGCCGGGTAGATAAACTTGCGGCTATGTTCAAACCCAAGAAGACCATCTACGCCAAAGTAACCTATGTGGATATTGCCGGGTTGGATGGCTCAGCCGGAAAAGCCGGTATCTCCGGTGTGCTGCTCAATCAATTAACCCAGATGGATGGGTTCATCCATGTGGTGCGCTGCTTCACGGATGAAAATGTGCCCCATATCCACGGCAGCATCGACCCGGCGCGTGACCTGGCTGCCATGGACAGCGAATTTATACTCAATGACCTGATCGGGGTGGAACGCAAGCTGGAACGCCTGGCAGAAGAAAAGAAAAAAGGCGCCGGCCGGGATAAATCCGTGATCGAACGCGAAATCGTCCTGTTTGAGCGTTTTCAAGTTGAATTAAGCAATGAGAAGCCCTTACGGGATGTGGCCATCAGCGCCGAGGAAGAAAAATTGCTGGCCGGTTTTGGTTTCTTAAGCCGCAAACCGGTTCTGATCGTGCTCAACCTGGCCGAAGGCCAGTCTGCTCCTTCATTGGAGTACCCGCACCAGCACAGCCTTATCGAAGCATTACAGGCCAAGTTGGAGATGGAAATTTCCCAACTCCCGCCTGATGAAATGCAGGTGTTCCTGGAAGAGTATGGTATCGAAGAGCCCAGCCTGTTCCGCATGATCCGCCTTTCGTATAACCTGCTGGGATTGCAGTCCTTCTTTACCGCCGGGGAGGATGAGTGCCGCGCCTGGACCACCCGCAAAGGCGCCACCGCCCCCGAGGCGGCCGGCGAGATCCACACCGACCTGCAAAAAGGCTTCATCCGCGCCGAGGTGGTGGCCTATGAAGACCTGATAAGCCTGGGCGGGTTGAAGGAAGCCAAGGAGAAGGGCAAGCTGCGGCTTGAAGGCAAGGAATACATCGTCCAGGATGGCGATGTGTTGAATATCCGATTTAATATTTAGAGATACTATATCTTGGTTAATC
>DATMYN010000132.1:0-3873 GCA_035560875.1 Longilinea sp.
CAGTTGCTGTGTCAAAAATTATTGATACATTATTGTTTGGGAAGGGAGTTTGGTATGCGAGTATTTCTTTATCGGTTGTATCAGGCGATTATGAAAGTGGGGGTTGTTTTAATGAATTGGAAGGATGCAACCCTGATCGAAGGCGAGAACAGCATCCTCAAGGTCCCCGATCTGTTGAAAAAAGATGGCTATTCTACAGTCCTTATGGTAACGGATAAGAACATTACCAATTTGGGATTAACGAAACCCCTTTTGGAAGCTTTACAGAGATCAGGGATCAGTTGTGTTGTTTATGATGATACGGTTCCAAACCCGACCATCGACAATATCGAAGAAGCGCTGAAAATGTATAAAGCGAATAACTGCCAGGCGATCATCGCCTTCGGCGGCGGCTCTTCGATGGACTGCGCTAAAGGGGTAGGTGCCCGCCTGGCGCGGCCGAACCGCACCATCCCACAGTTGCGAGGGGTGTTGAAGGTGATGAAGCGCATCCCGTGCCTGATCGCCATCCCCACCACGGCAGGGACGGGCAGCGAGACCACCATCGCGGCCGTGATCTCCAACCCGGCCACTCATGAGAAGTATGCGGTCAACGATTTCCACCTTGTGCCAAAATATGCCATTTTGGATCCGTTGATCACCCTCAACCTGCCGCCGCAGATCACCTCCACCACCGGTATCGATGCCCTCACCCACGCTGTGGAAGCCTATATCGGTCGCAGCAATACAAAACAAACCAAGGAAATGGCCCGCTTAGCCGTCAAGTTGATCTTTGATAACCTTTATACGGCATATTCCAACGGTAAAGATATCATTGCCCGCGACAATATGTTGAAGGCATCTTTCTATGCCGGCATCGCCTTTACCAAGGCCTATGTGGGTTATGTGCATGCCATTGCCCATACCTTGGGCGGTTATTACCGGGTCCCGCATGGTCTGGCGAATGCGGTCATACTCCCGTATGTATTGGATTATTTTGGCAGCTCAGCCTATAAACCCTTAGCGGAACTGGCCGATCTGATCGGTATCAGCGCCGTCGGGGATAGCGATGAGGTTAAGGCAAAGAAATTCATCGCCAAGATCCGGGGATTGGAAGTCAGCATGGAAATCCCCACCAAGATCGAGGGAATCCAGGAAGCCGATATTCCGGGTATGGTCAATAATGCCCTGAAGGAAGCCAATCCACTTTACCCTGTTCCGAAGATCTTGTTTGCAGAAGATCTGCGTAAACTATATGACATGATCCGCAAATAAATAAAAATACAAACAAAAATAGGGGTGGTTGAAATGAACCACTCCTATTTTTGTTCATCCAAGCAGCATGAAAACATCCATTGAAGATGTCTTAAAATATGCAACCACACCTTTTTTAGGACGTATAATGAGTATCAAGAAAAGCCATTATTAAGCATGAGGTTCACTATGGAACAAAAAGTTCAAGATTTTCTCCAGGCTAAACGTCTGGCGGTTGTGGGAGTTTCTCATAACCCCCAAAAGTTCGGTTCAGCGATCTATACCGATCTAAAGGGGCGCGGATTTGAGGTGTATGGTGTCAATCCGACCTTGGATACAATTGACGGGGATAAATGTTATGCTTCCCTGACTGAATTAACCGGTAAGGTGGATGGGGTCGTCATCAGCGTTCCTCCTCAAAAAGCCGCCCAGGCCATCCGAGAAGCTGCCGCTGCCGGTATCACCAAGGTTTGGCTGCAGCAGGGTGCGCAATCCCTCGAGACGACCAAGGTCGCGCGTGAGGTCGGGGTTACCCCGGTTGAAGGCAAATGCATTCTGATGTACGCCGGCGAAGTAAAATCCATCCACGCTTTCCACAGGTTTTTTGCCAAGTTATTCGGGCAATATTAACTTTCTAGTAAGAGCGATTTCGTAAGGAGTTCGATGAGTAAAATACTGGTGGCTTATTCCACCAATTCCGGTTCTACCGGTGAAGTGGCTGATGCCCTGGCGGCAGAGCTGATCCAGGCGGGTCACATTGCAGATGTTTGCCTGATCAAAGAGGTTAAAGATCTCAGCACTTACGATGGGGTGGTGGTCGGAGCGCCGATGATCTTGGGCTGGCAGAATTCAGTCCGCCAATTCCTGAAGCAGCACAGGGCAGAACTGGCGGCTAAAAAGGTGGCTTATTTTGCCTGCGCCATGCGCCTTACCCAGGTTCCTGAAGAAGTGCTTCCACAGGTGTCGCTTGTATTGGACCCCAACCTCGTGATCGAGCCTGTGAAACCTTCCTCTTTGACCATCAAAGAACGCTTTACCACGCTCGGGTATTATCTCAAACCCATGCTTCAGGCAGCTCCCGGGGTTAAACCATTGAGCGTAGCTTTCTTCAATGGAAAATTGGAGATGTACCGCCTAAAATGGTGGCAGGCAGCCTTTGTGATGGTTGTAGTCCAAGCGGTCCCGGGAGATTACCGGGATTGGGATTTCATCAAGGCGTGGGGGCGAACGATCAGCCAAGAACTATAAATGAAAAAGCCTGGAGTTTTCGCTCCAGGCTTTTTGTTACTTTACTTTTAACTCCTGCATTTGTTCTAGCACCCACTCGCGGTTTTCCCATAAGGTACACCCCCCCTCGGATTCTTTCAAGCGGTTGGCATTCTCACGGATAATGCGTAGAAAGTTGGAACCCAGGGCTTGCTTGAGGCTCATATCCGCCAGGTCGGAATCGGAAAACGGGGCGAAGGGGCAGGGCTCCAAATGACCTTTCGGATTGACGTGGATGAAACCGCGTCCGGCAGCCAAACACCCGCCGTACATATCCTCATCGCCCGGTAGGCAAACGAACAAACCGGCGGCTTGCTCCCGTAATTGTTTCATGCGCAAAGGCAGGTTTTGCTTTTGATCTGGCGTGAGAACCAGGTCTTCGGTGCCGGGTTTAATGGGGACATATTCCACAAAGAAGGAAACCTGGCTGCCGGTCTGGTTCAAATCCTTCTGAAACCCGGTTGTTGTGATCAGGTCGAAATTCTGGCTTGTGATGGTCAGAGAGGTACCGAAGAAAATCCCTCTTTGTTTCAGCAATCCCATTTTTTGCTTTACCAGATCAAACACACCACTGCCGCGCCTGAAATCCGTTTCCGCCTGCTGCCCTTCCAGGCTGAGGACAGGGATAAGGTTTGGCATTGTTTTGAAATAGCTGATATTGGTTTCGTTGATCAATAACCCGTTGGTAAAAACCAGGAAGAGAATATTGGGATGCCGTTTTGCCAGGTCAAAAAAGACCGGTCTGAGCAAAGGCTCTCCGCCGGCGATCAAGATAATCGAAATCCCCAAGTCATCTGCTTCTTTCCCAAGCTCCACCAGCCGGGTATCACTGATCTCACTATCCTCATTTTCCGGGTGGATGGCGTGGGCGTAGCAGCCGCGGCAGTGAAGATTACAGCGGTTGGTGATACTGACGATCATTAATGGGGGGACTTGCAGTCCTTGTTCTGCCCAGCTTGCCCGTTTGTGGACGGCTTTGCGCTGGTTGATACACGTGCTTACCAAAAAGCGGATATTTGTCGGACTGAAGCGGGTATGCAGCAGCGCACTACGGAAGAACCGCAGTAAATTATTGTCGAACTTAAAAACATACTGTTTTTCGATCATTAATAGAATCCCAAAATGGTTAAGCTACTTTATGTACGCTAATCCACCATTATAGTTGCAATATCAAATTCAATTGAGATATTTACATGATTGGTGATCATGCATGCTAACTTATTACCCCAATGATCGAAGTCACAATCAGGATTGAGTGCCGTCCCAGCTAATATTTTGATCCGGTTTTTCACGAGCCGCTATTATCGACCCTTGTCCATCCGGTAATGACTGCTGATACTTTTCAATTCCCTCATGAAGAAGCTGCAACAAACC
>DATMYN010000133.1:0-3312 GCA_035560875.1 Longilinea sp.
GAGACAGGTGGGGGGCAGAGCAATACCTGGACGGCGTGGAAATGAAAGCCGAGGAGTTTTACAATCGTTTGGGTGTAGTAATGCCCATCCCCACCACCTCCCAGCCGACACCGGGCAGCTTTTTGAAGGCTTATAAAGAGGCAGCCGCCAAAGGCGCCGAAGAGATCATTGTTTTCACCATCAGCAGCGCCATGAGCGGAACGATCGAATCCGCCCGGCAGGCTGCGGAAGAGTCCCCCATCCCGGTGCACATCCATGACAGCCGTAACAATTCGATGGCTTTAGGCTGGCAGGTCATTGCCGCCGCCAGGGCGCGTGAAGCCGGCAAAGATGTAGCGGGGATATTAGCAGCTGCCGAGTATGTGCGCGCCAACGTGATCTACTATATCTCTCTCGATACAATGGAATACCTCTTCAAGGGCGGACGCATCGGTCAGGCGACCAAGTTCCTGGAAAGCATCATCAAGGTCAAACCCTTGATCTATGTCAACCACGACAGCGGAACGGTGGGGGCGGGTTTTCCGGCACGCACGCGCGCCGGCGCCATCCAGGGTTTATATAACGAATATTTTAAGCACATCCCGGCCGGTAAACCGCTGCACATCACCGTGCTGCATAACGCCGCCCTGGCAGAAGCCCAGGAATTGGCCGAAAAAGTGATCGCTGAGTTCCATCCGGTAGAGATCTTTATCTCGATCGTCTCCCCGGTGCTGGGGGTGCATACCGGTCCGCGCGCCATTGCCTTGTGCGGCTACGCGGAAGCATAGTGATTAAGAAAAATTAAACCAAGACCCTAAGGAGACAGTAATCTTTAGGGTCTTTTGATTCTCGGTGATGACGAGTATCCTTTTTTTTTATATTTCCCATTATCTTCTTATACGCTACAATTACTTCATCCTTAACCCATAATATTTGCACAGGTACTCCTTTGATCCAAGAACCCGTTGCTTTTTTCCATGTTATCATGACCATCATCCTGAGGGATGATTAAAAATTGATCAATGGGTATATAAGAGGACCAGAACCGTATGTTAAAAAAACTACGCTATTTGATCATCGGCAGCCCTTTACCATCTCAAATGATGAAGGAAAAAAAACTTAATAAGATCCGCGCCTTGGCGGCTTTTTCTCCGGATGCGCTGGCCTCCATAGCTTACGCCAACCAAGAGATCTATTTGGGTTTATTCGCCGCAGGGGCAGCGGGTCTGTCACTTTCCTTCCCCATTGCTGTTGCCATTGCATTACTCCTGGCCATTGTGGCTCTATCCTATGCTCAAACCATCCGCGCTTATCCAAGCGGAGGTGGTTCTTATGTCGTTGCTCGAGAGAACTTGGGGAAAATCCCAGGTCTGGTCGCCGCAGCGGCTTTATTGCTGGACTATGTTCTTAATGCAGCCGTTTCTCTCACCGCAGGTGTGGCAGCATTGTCCAGTGCTTTCCCTAACCTTTGGGTTTACCGGGTGCCACTCGCTTTAGGGTTACTGCTTTTGATCACACTGATCAATTTACGCGGGTTACGCGAGACAGGCACTTTTATGGCAGTACCGGTTTACTTGTTCTTGTTCACATTCATTGCCATGCTGCTTTACGGGATTGTGCGGGTCCTTTTTGGTACTCTCCCCCCGGTTGATTACCAGGTAACAGCTCCATCGGCTGGTTCCATGCTTACGATTGTGCTTGTACTCCACGCCTTTTCAACAGGCTGTACGGCATTAACCGGAATCGAAGCCATTTCAAATGGGGTACCAGCTTTCCGTCCCCCGGAATGGAAGAATGCGCGCCAGACACTTATTATTATGGCTTTTCTCATGGGCTTCTTGTTCGTTGGTAGTGTGGGTTTGACCCAGTATTTAGGGGTTATTGCTGGTCCCAATGAAACGATCCTCTCTGCTTTAACCCGGCAAGTGATTGGTACCAATATTGGATATTACATTATCCAATTTGCTATTTTAGGGATTTTAACCGTGGCGACCAATACCAGTTTTGCGGGTTTTCCCCGGATTGCTGCGATCCTGGCTGCCGATAAATATTTACCGCGCCAACTATTTAATATAGGGGATCGCCTGGTCTTCAGTAACGGCATCTTATTATTGTCAGGAGTAACTGCGATCCTTATCCTTATATTTAATGGTGAAACCCATCTATTGGTTCCTTTATTTGCGGTAGGTGCCTTTTCCGCTTTCACGCTTTCCCAGGCGGGTATGGTCCGGCATTGGATAAAAAGCAAAGAACGCGGGTGGATTCTAAAGGCATTTCTTAATGGGTTAGGCGCATTGGTTACCGGGATCACTCTACTAATAATTGCGGTCAGTAAATTTGTTAGCGGTGCATGGATCAGTGTATTACTTATCCCATTGATCATCTTCTTGTTTTTCCAAATCAACCGCCATTACCACAGTGTGTCCAAACAATTGTCATTGAAAGGTCTTCCGCACGTTGTCCAACCATTTCCAAAACCGAGGGTTGTTATCCCTGTTTCAGGGGTCCACCGGGGGATGTTGGATGCGGTCAAGTTTGCCTTATCCATTTCTGACCAGGTAACGGGAGTTTATATTGATATTGACCCCCTTCAGGATCATCAAATGATCATCAAGCAATGGAAGTCCTGGTTCCCAAGCGTTGAATTAACTATCGTTCCATCACCCAACCGGTCGATTGTGAATCCCTTGATAGAGTTCTTGGATAAAACCGATATTGAACACCATGACGGTCAACAAGCAGTTCTTATCCTACCCGAAGTGATCACTCCGGGAGTTTTCAATGAAATCCTCCATAACCAATCAGCTGACCTTATCAAGAAAGCTCTGCTGGAACGGCGGCGGACGATGGGCTTTCAACGTATTATCATTGATGTGCCTTTCCATATAAAAACGAGTGATCAGAATTAATCACAGGCAATATTTTTACTACCCGATCCGAACATATTACGTATATGGAGTGATCGCAGCATCATGATGCTGTGGTTTTTACTTGCCCAAGTGCTGGCGGGTTTCGCCGTATAATGGGATTAACCTGAACGAGGTGATGAAAAGGAGAATCGGATGCGTCAAACTGTCCTTTCCGATACACAAGCTGAATTCCTGCGGGAAGAGAAAGAATCGCTGAACGAGATCCAAATGGCATTGGCCGGTTTGGACCTGCCCCGTAGTACCTTGGATAACCTGCAAAAAGCCATTTTACAGTTGGACGAACTGTTCTTAATTGTAGTCGCCGGGGAGTTCAATGCCGGCAAGAGTGCTCTTATCAACGCCTTGCTGGGTCAAAAAGTGCTGGCCGAAGGGGCGACCCCCACCACTTCCCGCGTAACCCTGG
>DATMYN010000134.1:0-2356 GCA_035560875.1 Longilinea sp.
CATAATCGACCTGGGAGACGGTACATTTTTGCTTTCACCCGGTTTTTCAAAGGTCAATCAATTGGGCAGCCATATATCGGATCTTATGCAAACCTATAATGTCAGCGAGGAAGACCTGATAAGATCTTTGGACGAGGAACGTGAAAAATATTATCGAGAACATTATGCCAAAGGTTGAACTGTTCTTCGATAGTAGTGCGTTGATTGCCGGTATTGCTTCAAAAACGGGTGGGGCTGCCCAGACACTGTTGCGTCTGGCTGAGATTAAGAAAATCGATATTATTGTCTCAGAGCAAGTTGTAGCGGAAGTCGAGAGGAACCTCGCTCACAAGTTTCCCCAAGCGCTGCCTTTCGGGCGCGAGATTATTCGTACTTGCATGGCAAAAATTGTCCGCGATCCCACCCTCGAGGATGTGAAAGAACATCTGGATTGGATGAGCCATGCCGCCGACGTACCGATCCTGCTGGCTGCCGTACAGGCTGGGGTAGGACATCTTGTGACTTTGAACACCCGCCATTTTATCGATGACCCTGGAGTAGCTCAACGCTCTGGGCTGATCATCAGTACCCCGGGCGATGCTTTGGTAAAGATCCGCGAACTGGTTAAGTAACGTATCGATTAGTTCGGCGCCCAATATAAATTATCCACATGGCGGATGTGTTCGTATGAGATTAATGCCAAAATTGTTCTACTACTAGTTACTCACAAAAGGCAGGGAAAAATGATCGACAAGCGATTGAATATCAACGGAGTGGAGATCCAGTTCCATGAATATCCTCACGCCGAAACCGCCATCGTGTTTTTACACTTTGGCGGCGGTAACCTGATGATGTGGCAAAAAGTGATCCCACATTTTCAAGCTGATTTTCACCTGATCCTGCCGGATATCCGCGGCCATGGCAGGTCTTCGAAACTGCTGCCCAGCGCCCATATCGATGATATGGCTGCTGATATTGCCGGCCTGTTGGACCAGTTGAATATCCAAAAAGCGCATATAGTCGGCAGTTCCTTGGGCGCCGAGGTGGGGCTTAGTTTGGCGGCTAATTACCCCCAAAAAGTGGTCTCATTGGTATGCGACGGAGCCTTGACCAGTGAATTTGGACCGTATGGCACCTATCAAGGGACCGAAACGGAGTTTAAAGCCTTTGTCGCAGAGCAGATGAATGATATCCGCAGCAATCCGGTCAAGGTTTTCCCCTCGGTCGCCGCGTATATTGCCGGCGTCCGGCCGGTATGGGAAAACAATGGATGGTGGAATGAGTGCACAGAGGCATTCCTTTCTTACAATACCTTTGAGGTCAAACCGGGGGAGTTCGTCAAGAGTTGGCAGAAAGCGGATATGGAAAAGTATATGGAGCAGTACTTTTACACCCGCTTTGAGGAGTATTACCGCCGGGTAACCTGCCCGGTGCTGATGCTCCCAGGCGAGGATGCCTGGAACGATGAAAATGAATCCGCTGCCATCAAGAAGATGAGCACAGTGGTTGCGAATGCAAAAGTGGTAGCCGTCCCCGGTTGGGTCCACCCCTATGGGTGGATGCTTCAGCCAGAAGCTATGTGTAAGGTGGTGGGTGAGTATATCCACCAAGCACAAAGGGAAGTTGGTTAACCAGATCCTCTTCCTGATATTTGTCCCTGGGCGATTTATTGGCAACTCTTATCTCGGGGTGAATATTGACTAAACGGTCAGCTCTATCTGTTTAACCACACCGGCGAGTTCATACAAACTGGGTATCTCAAAAAAACGGGACTGATCGGAGGGTAGATCCACCTCGGCTTCATGAGCCCAACTAAGGGGATAGGGCACGTGCACGGCATACCCGCCCAACGATAGAACTGGGGCAATGTCAGAGCGCAGCGCATTCCCGACCATTAAAAAGCATTCCGGGGAGACGTTGTGCTTGCGCAGGATATCGGCATAATGCTCGCGGGTTTTATCCACCACAACCTCAACATGCCTGAAATACCCGGCCAGACCGGAGCGTTTCACCTTGCTTTCCTGATCGAGCACATCCCCTTTGGTGATCAGGATCAATTGGCGGTCTTTGAAGTGTTCAAGCGCCTCGACTACCCCATCCAGCAGGCAGATCTCATGCCCGGTCATGCCGCGGCCCAATTCCACAATGGCTTGGATGTCCGCCGCATGCACCTTTTCCCCTGTTACTTGGATGGCGGTCTCGATCATCGAGAGGATGAAGCCGCGGATGCCGTAGCCAAAGTAAGCCAGGTTGTCGATCTCGATCTTATGCATAGTCTGCAGGATCTCTTCAGTGGAGATCCCATACGCGCTGACCAGGTCCGTGAATGTTTTTTCAGCTTCACGGTAATATTTTTCGGTGTGCCACAGTGTATCAT
>DATMYN010000135.1:0-4956 GCA_035560875.1 Longilinea sp.
TCCTTATCGGTTATGAAGCCCTAACCCTCAGCCAACTCTCCCCACTCTTCCACTTTTTGGTTCAATGCCGCCTCCAGGCGAGCATATTCATGACCCAGTCGTTGAGCCTCAGCTGGATCGATCCCAACTGAGGATAAACGGTTGTTAATGGCTGTTATTTCCAGTTCCAGACTGGCAATTTCCTTTTCCAGCGCGTCCACTTGCTGCTGACGGCGGCGTAAGCGGTCTTTGCTGATACCAGCCGGTGCTGCCACCACTACCTGGGTTGGTTTTTCAACGGTCTGGACGGCTTGAACAAGTTGTTCACCCTGACGAACAGTCTTGAATTCGCTGTAGCTGCCTTCAAAGATGCGTAAGGTCCGCCCGGCGGTTTGAACCTCCCATATTTGGGTCGCCAGTGAGTCGATCAGATAACGGTCGTGGCTGACCAATAAGATTGTGCCATTGAAATCACCCAGAATGGATTGAAGTACTTCTTGGGCCGGTAGATCAAGATGGTTGGTAGGTTCATCCAATAAAAGCAGGTTGGCCCCCTGCATCGCCAAGCAAGCCAGCGCCAACCGTCCGCGTTCACCGCCTGAGAGTACATCCACCGTCTTGAACACATCCTCACCGGTGAACAGGAATTTAGCCAGATAATCCCGGATCTCTCCCGGCAGCATCTTTGGCGCAAGCGCTTGGATCTCATCCATCAGACTCCAGCGCGGATGCAAGCCTTCATGCGCCTGGGCAAAATAGCCGATCTTCAAACTGGCTCCCAATGCCACTTCGCCTGCAAACGGAGGGATTTGATCCAACAATGTCTTGAGAAAGGTGGTTTTTCCAGCTCCGTTCGGCCCGATCACAGCCGCACATTCTCCCCGGCGTAGCACCAGGTCAGGACTGGTAAATAGTGGTTTTCCTTCATCTTTGTAGCCTACCTGCAGCCCATATGTCCGCACCACCAGATCCCCGCTTCGAGCCGCCGGGGTTAAATTAAGCCGCAGTCGGCGCGGTTGGCGTGGTGGAGCCAGTCGGGTCTCCTCCAACATGCGGGCTAAACGCGTTCTGCGCCCTTGCGCCTGCCTGGTATTCTGACCGGCTAAATTGCGGCGGATAAATTCTTCTTCTTTCTCGATGAATTCTTGCTGTTTTTCATATTCTGCGAGCCGGTGTTCATACCGGTCTGCCCGTTGGATTAAATAGGCGCTGTAATTACCGCGGTACACTTCCAGCTCGGGGGTCATTTCATAGATATGGTCGACCACCTGATCGAGGAAGTAACGGTCATGCGAGACAATGAAGGCTGCACCATCCCACTCTTTAAGGTACGCCTCCAGCCACTCGACCGCCTCGATATCCAAATGGTTGGTAGGTTCATCCAGAAGGAGCAGATCAGGGTTGGAAAGCAGCAGGCGCGCCAATAAGGCGCGTGTACGCTGCCCACCGGATAGATGCACCACCGGACGGTGCTCATCGGCGCGTGAAAAACCCAGACCTGTCAATACCTGGCGGATACGTACCTCGAACGTGTAACCGCCTTGCAGGTCGAATTCATGCTGCAGCCGGCCATATTGATCCATTAATTCCTGGGAATGGGAAGGTGATGCCATGGCTGCTTCCAGATCAGCAAGCTGGCGTTGGCGATCCATCAACCCGCTGAAAACCGTAAGGCACTCTTCCCATAAGGTGCCGCTGCCTTCAAAATGCGATTCTTGCGGTAAATATCCAACGCGTAGATTCTTGGAGCGTTGTACGCTCCCGCTGGAAGGCTCATCAAGCCCAACCAGAATACGCAATAGGGTGGTTTTGCCCACCCCATTCGGACCCACCAACCCAATGCGGGCTTTATGCGGGATGCTCAAGTTGACATCATTAAAGATATCGACCGGATCGAAGGATTTACTTAAATTGGTGGTGGAAAGCAGGGGCATGGGCGTAGTATACCAGTTGTTGGGTCGTTTTTTTAGCTCACAAATCAAAAACGGCGGGGGTAAGCCCGCCGTTTTGAACTGTTCTTAGGAGCCGGTTAATTTCCGCTAGTATCAGCTTCCACTCTCAGCAGCACTGCCTGTACGACTGTGCGCCAGGTGTAGGTATTTGCCTGAGCGTTGTATCCCTGGCAGGTGATCAAGGTGATCCAGGAGTTCTCTTCGTGCTCCAGCACATCCAGGTCCTCAGAGAGGACACGCATGTTCGAGCGTACTTCGTAGATGTAACGCTGGCCATAAGCATGCACGATGACCTGGTCGCCGTACGAGAGTGTCCCCAGGTTCACAAAGAGTCCGGGTTGTCCGTTGGCATCATACACATGGGCGGTAATGGCGCTGTTGCCGTTCCAGGTCGGGTAGGATGTACCTTCCAACCAACCGGCTTGGCTGCCCAACCAGGTCAGATCCCATTCACCGTTGTTGAACGGTACACCCACGATCGGAGCGTTGATATTCAATTCGGGGATCTCAATATGCAAGTTGTTCGTGTCGGTATATTGATCCGCATCGTTCTGCACCGGTATTTCCGTGATCCGGTTCGGTGCAAAACCAGTATCCGGCAATGCCGGGACGCCGATACTCACACTCGCATTCGTGCCGTAGATATCCACCGACGAGGCTGGGTCATAAAACCGTTCGGTGGAGAGTAGATTATTGCCGGTTTGCGGGCTGCTCACATCACCCGGCAGGCTTGTCCAAGCCACATTGGCAGTGTTCACATAAGAACGGCCTGGAAGTACATAACCCGCCGATACTTCAAAAGTAATAACAGCATTCACGCCATCATTCGGGAAGGTATCCCAGCGAATATGGATCGAAGATGTGGTCGCACCGGTTGGGATAACGGTCATCTCATCCGGTACCGCTCCGCTCACCGAGGTGAGTGAGGACGGTACATAGACAAGCCCATCCGGGATCGGGTCAGTGAGGATCACATCATAAGCATCGCTATTACTCACATCCGAGTGAGACATAGTAATGGTATACATGACAGTCCCGGATGGGAATAAAACAGTTGAATCGACTTCTTTTACCAGATCCAGATCTGGTTCCACGATCGTTACGGTATCGGAAACCACCGGGATAACATTCCCAGCCCACTGCCATTCCGCATTATTGGTCAACGGAACATCACGGATATTTTCAGCACTATCCAGCACCGCGACCCGGTAGCGGATGATCAAGGTGGCATCGGATCCGGTTGAATTGGTAACGCCGCCAAAGCTAAAGCGGATGCTGCGCCCGCCGTCGGCTGGATTGGTGCTGCCAGACGGATAGGTTCCAATGGTCGGGGAACCACAAACCGTGCTAAAAGCAGTGCCGGTTGCTGGTGTTGGAATGATCGCCCCTGCCGGATCGGAAACGATCTCAACACAATCCACAAAAGCCAGCCCTTGTCCCATGGTATCCTCGAAGACAAGACCTGGCAGACTCGCACCTGCAGCTACTGTAATTGAAGCCTGATAGGTAATGATCTCGCCTATGGCTACCTGGGGCGGGTTGGTCCAAGCCTGGTTGGAGCCGTATACGTACTTTTCAGCTTCGCGCACTACATCGGTATCATAATCGGTATTATCCGCCGGGGTGGGGTCAGCGCCGTTTGTCCCGTCATCGATAACGGTGACTGTATTGGTTAAGCTGGTCACGCTGGGATCCAGTTCAGCATCGATATTCACTGTAACCGTAAAGGTCGCACTGGCGCCTGATGCGAGGCTTGCGGCAAGCCAGGTAACTGTTCCGGTAGGACTTTCAACACCGCTGCTGCTGGCAGAAACAAAGGTGGTGTAATTCGGCAGGGTATCGGTGATGACGATACCGGTTGCATCCTGGCTGCCTACATTTTCAACCACAACGGTATAGGTCAGTTGATTACCTGCAGCTACCTGGTCTTGGCCGTCATCTTTGGTAACCCGCAGATCGGGATAAGCGTCCAGGGTATCAGTGTCATCAGCCGAGTTGTCGGTCAGGTTAGTTTCATCACCATTCGTGTGATCATCTTCGATGGCGACGTAGTTATAGATGGTCTCTACACCAGAAGGTACCGGGTTATCGACGATCACGACAAAGGTTGCACTGCCGGTATCTCCCGGATCCAATGAACCAAGATTCAGGGTACAGGTGGTTGCTGTACAGATCCAACCGCTGGTACTGCCGGTGGTTGTGAATAGAGTCTCATCAGGTATCGTTTCGGTCAGCACAACATTATCAGCAGTTTGGTTGCCGTAGTTGGAGTAACTGATGGTATAGGTCAGGGTGCTGCCGGGGGTAGTGCTGGTAACACCATCATCCTTGGTGACGGAAAGTTCCGGATTAGCCGTGATGGGTGTCGTGTCATCGTCACTGTTATCGGATGGGGTTGGATCAGTGCCGTTGTTATGATCATCATCGATGCTGGTCGGGTTGTAGAGTTCATCCACACCGCTCGGCAGCGTTGGATCGACAGTGACGGCAAAATTCACCGTTTGGGCTGCCCCGCCGGCTGCTAGATCACCAACGATATATGTGCAAGCAGTGCCCACACAGCTCCAACCGGCAGTGCTGGCAGCGGCATTGAATGTAGAGTAGTCTGGTACGGTTTCGGTTATGACCACACCGGTAGCATCTTGATCGCCAACATTGTTGTAGGTAAGCGTGTAGATAACCACACCGCCCGGAACCGTGGTGGCGTCACCATCTGTTTTGGTTATTACCAGGTCAGGAGCGGCGGTGATGGGGGTCACCACCTCATTGCTGGGTACATCGGTAAAATTGCTGCCGGTTACAACACCGCTGTTGCGTACATCTTCTACACCGGCATCGATGGGATCATCTACTGTAACAGTCACGGTAATGGTCGCGGTTCCATCCACCCCAACCAAGGTACCAATATTCACGCTGAAAGCATCTACACCAGCGGTGAAATTAGCCGTTCCGGTATCGGTAGTGACCGACACCATATTGGTATGGCTGTCGATGGTATCTGAAAGCACAACATCGCTGGCATCCC
>DATMYN010000136.1:0-8356 GCA_035560875.1 Longilinea sp.
AGCTTCCACAGCACCCCGTTCAAAAACAACATCTGGGGAATGATCCCTCTCCTCGATGACCAAGTAGCTGCGCAATGCTTGTAAAAGAGATGCCGGGTTTTCTTGCCAACGCGGGCGGCCCATATCGATCTCACCGATACCACGCATACCGTAGCGCTGCATGAATTGACTGACGGCAGTTTGGGCTGTGGGCGGAAGTGTCCCACTCAGATAATCGCTGGCAACTTTTTCTATCTCGGTTTCCGATAAATATTCCAAAGCCGACGGGTCAGCTTTGATGGCACGTGCGGTCTTCCATAACTCCAAATCCATCTCGGTGGTGACGTTATAAGGCAAGCCGCGGGTTAGTTCCAATACCAAATGTTCACCATCGGGCAGTTTAGCGCAAAAACGGAGCAAAATTTGAAAAGGAACTTGTCCGCAAGCCACAGCGGGGATAAGGCGCTTGAAGAATACCGGTGGCAGATCGAGGATGATCTTTTTGGTGATTTCAATCCGTTCTGCCAGAGTCTTCACGGTAGAGTGGCGGAGATCGATCTTCGCTTCCAAGGCATCGACCGATCGCTGCAAGCGGGCGCGGGCACGCGGTGGTGAGATCAAGTTAGCAATTACATTCGAGGCTATCGGGGCAATGATCTGCATGAATCCCCATGTTGTTTTTAATCGCATCGGACCTTTTTTCAACGCCAGGCGTGGATCCTGAAGGAGCACTTTCAAAGCCCCTTGACTACCCGGATCAATGGCAGTGGTGTATAAGTCAATGAACATACGCCCTTTTGAATTGCGAATGAGGGGGGTGAAGTTAAAGAATAAACGTTCCCCTGCCTCAAACAGGGCTCGCTGCGATTCCATGGTTACTTTCCGGCTGAAAATAGCATTGAACCGTACCATCATCAATTTGAATACATCCCTGCCGATGGGTGTGAATGGATCAAGCATGCCTTGCATAGCGCCTAACGACAGCAGAACCAAAAAGTCGTCTTGACTAACACCTAACGGAAGTGGGTAAAGGGATGTGATTGGGCGGGATTGAACCACAAACATGCGATTTTCCGCCCATGCCCATTCCACATCCTGCGGGCTGCCAAAATAAGCTTCGGCTTGCTGTCCCAGACGGGCTAATGCCATGATCTGTTCATCCGGTAAAGCCTGAAGCTCACCGGCTTCCTGCCGGGTTGTATTTGTACCGCCGCCTGATTTTCCGTGAATAACAACGGCTTTGGATCCCAAGTCCTTACTTAATATACGGCCGGAGGAAGGGTTTATGACATAATGGTCGGGCTCCACCTGTCCGGAAACCAGGGCTTCCCCCAATCCGAAGGTAGCGTCAATGACCGTTTCCTGGCGTTTTCCGGTAAGAGGATTGGCCGTAAAAAGCACCCCAGAAACCTCGCTCTGCACCATTTGCTGGACGACTACCGCCAAGGATATGTTGTTTTGGGAGATGCCTTGACGAGCACGGTACCCGATGGCACGCGCTGTCCACAAACTGGCCCAGCAATTCACAACCGCTTCCAATAAGGGCTTTTCGCCGAGGATATTCAAGTATGTATCTTGCTGACCGGCAAAGGATAGATCGGGCAGATCTTCAGCCGTAGCTGATGAACGGACAGCTACAGCCAGTTCACCTAAGTTGAGGTAAGCCTGGCGGATCTCGGCGATCAATTCGGCAGCCATACGGCCATTCTGAAAGTAAACTTGGATCTGTTTCGATGCACTCTCAAGCGAAGCCGGCTCTTCCAAATGTACCGCAGAAATGATCCGGTCTATCGCTGCTTCTAGTTTGTTTTCCTTTATATAAGCATCGTACGCGCCAGTGGTAATACAAAAACCGGGAGGTATAGGCAGCCCCGCCTGGATCAAAGCCCCTAAATTGGCACCTTTTCCCCCGGCCAGGGGTAGATCGGTGCGGTTCAATTCTGAGAGGGTGGTGACGAATTTCATTTTTCCTCGTTGGGTATTGTCAGCATGGAAAAGGGTTTATCGGACCTCGATGCCTTGGAAATACACATCCAGCAGCGAATCGATCGTTTTCTGTGGGGAATGCGGTTTTCCGCCTCCCAAATAAGCCATTGAAAAAGTGCCTTGGATCATGGTCATCAATGTCCTGGCGGTTTCATCGGGATCGACTGACCTAAATATTCCCTGCTCTGTTCCCTGGTGGACTGCATCGGATAAGAGTGAGATGTAAGAATGGAAAAAGTCCAGGAATTTATCATTCATTTGGTCGCGCCCGCCGGGAACTTCACGGCGGACGATCTGCATGATATCGGCGGATTCGAGAAGGTATTTAAGGCTAACGCCGACAGCCACCTGGATGCGACGGCGCGGCTCTGATTCCGCTTTGACCATCTGTAAGGCTTCATCCATGCGGGTCATTGTCGATTTGAGTAATTCCAAGACGATGGTTTGTTTATCGGGGAAGTGATGGTAAATGGTGGCTTTACCGATCCCGGCTTCCTCCGCGATTTGACGCATGGATGTGGCTGTATATCCTTGTTTGATGAACAGGTCATGAGCGGTATTGAGGATCTTTTGGTACGTTTCAGAAGACATTGCTCTCCTTTATCGACCGACCGGTCGGTCTATAATTTAGTGTACAACAATCCATTATTACCGTCAAGGGTTTTAATACCAAACCGGACGGGGTAATCCCGTCCGGTCGGCCACAGTGAAAATCCTACCAATAAAGGAGTTAGTTAGCGTTCCACGAAAGTCTTTACGGTATCGCGCACAGCATTACGGGCAATATCATCAAAGGCTGTTCCGACTACGAGGATATTGACACCCGTTCCGATGAAAGCTTTGAAGTTCTTGACGTTGATACCGCCTTCGGCCAGAGTCGGGACGCTGACTGCTTTGAGCATGGCTTCCAAGCGCTCGCGGACCGGCTTGGCGATCTCACCGGCTGCTACACCCTCATAGCTCATACCGGTCATCAAACCGATGATGTCAACGCCGATATCCTGCATTTTCTTGGCGGTCTCAGCAACCTGTTTGGGGGTTTCAGCCGGGATACCAAAGAGGTGGCGGTCGGATGGGTGGGCAATATAGGCATCCACCAGCATGCCATTCTTGTGACAAAGATCGACCACATCCTTCAAATCCTGATAGGTGGATTTGTGGGTATGGATGCCATCCGCTCCGGCGCGGGACAGGGCGTAGGCCTGTTCATCGGTGAAGGGGGTGGGCATGGTTTCGGTAAAGGAACCAGGTACACCGACGGTAATGTAGATATCGGGACCAACCACAGCGCGTACACCGGCAGTGACCTTGATCATCTCTTCCATGGGCACTTCATGGCGCACCATTTCTGCATCGTGCATAGTGGTCACCCCGTGTACACCACGGGCTAAGGCTACGGCTGGGTGATTGGGTTCCAATAGACGGGCGCCGGCTTGAACAGCAGCTAAAGCAAAACGCGCATCGTCACCGGTAATCCCAGTTGCCAGAAGGGTTGTTCCGCCGTGGGTTGCAATGGCTTCTGTAACTTTGCGTAACCCGGCATCACACTTACGTTGCATATCTCCAATGATCATTTCATACCTCCGAAAACTTATTCAGCCTCGGAAACTGCTTTTTTCTTGGCTGTTTTGTTAAAGATTATCGTCAATACACAGGCCAAACCCATGGCTACCAGCATCGAGACCAAGAAACCGATCGGGTTATTGGAGAGGGTGGGGGCAACAATGGCAGGTACATAGGCGGTACCGCGGGCATTGAAGAAACCGCAGAAGGCGCCTGAAACCATGGCAGCGAACAGCGCTGTCCCAAAGATGCGTTTATCAGCGAACATAAAGGGGTAAGCAGCTTCTACAAAGGTACCAAATCCAACATTGACGAGGAAACCGGGAGCAGCCAATGAAGCCTCGCTCTTTTCGCGTGGGGCGATCATATTAGCCAGGGTGATACCAGCCGAGACCATTACAAGGCCGGTCATATCGATGGCGCCTAAGAAGCTGTTACCGGTTGTTTCCATTTCAAGCAAAACGATGGGCAGGATGGCGGCATGGTAGACACCGCCAATGATGGCGGGCCAGATCAATAAACCGGCTACAGCGCCGGCCAGGATTGGGCTGAAGGCTAAAGCGGCTTCGATGAGACCGCGCACGCCATTACCAGCCCACAGGGTGACGGGGGCTAACAAGAAGTAAACCAATAAACCGGAAACCAGACCGCCCAATGCACCGGCTACCAGGCTGGCAGTGGTGGTGGGGAAGCGCATTTTGAACGACCAGTTGAGCAGGTAGTTAGCTAAAACACCGGCCATAACACCACCGACGATACCACCCAAAATACCGCCGCTGACGGAGAGCACACCGGCGACGACACCGGCTACAATACCGACTTCTTCAAGACCGGAGACCTGCTTGGCAGCCACGACAGCTACGATAATGGGTAAGGCGCCGATCAACAGGTCAAACAGAGGGCCAACCGAAGAGGTCAAGAAGGGGATCTTGCCAACTGCCAGGATCAAAGCCATGGCGATGAATCCGGGCAGGGAGCCCATCATGATACTGCGGAAGTTGATGCGTTTCCAAACGCTGCCGCTATCTACCGAAGTGGTTTTACCAATAACGGGGGTGTATTTGGTCTTCCACACACTGGCAAATGCGGAAATGTAACCAACAGCACGGGTGCGGTTGGTGGAACCGGTGGTACCGCTGGCAGCGACCACATTGGCGCCCAAGGAGCGGGCATCCGCCATGGAGGTGCCGCCTGTACCGGCGACAAGCACATTCTTGTTAGCAGCCGCAGCAGCTATAACTTCCTTGTTGGCGCCCTTGGGATCGGCGCTGACCATGACTACTGCATCCACTTCGCCGGCTTTGATGGCGGCGGCGATGCGGGCGGATTCGACGACAGCCAGCTTGTTGGCTTCTTCCAGGGTTACTGAGCCACCTGGTTTGGGACCGGCTTCGGTCTGGGTCCAAAGGGCGGCTGTGGTTTTGTCGGTGATGTGATCCATTGAGGTGGAGGCAGCTACGAAGGCGACATGGCTGACTTCAAAACCGGCTGCACCAGCCTGCCGGACGACCTCATCAAGCAATCCCTGGGCATCTTGACCGCCCAGGACAAATAAATGCCCCCCACTGCTACCAATGACTGCAATCTTCTTCATGTGTCCTACTCCTTTTAAGATGGTGTTGCTGAACGACCGAATAAATTGTAGCGAGCACTTGGCTCTTTTCTCCGCTCTGGTTATGTTGCCGACATACCAATTCCAAAATAACTACTACATTGCGCGGAATAATCACTATAATGGGATGTGATTACACTATAAACAGGTAGGCAGACATCTGTCAATCTACGCAATCGCTGGATAGGAATGGAACAATATGACATCTCTGGATACCAATAATGGAATTGATCAATTCCAAGACCCGGATCAGATCAGTGGACACATTTTTTCACTATGGCTGCACCGCTGCGGGGTGGAACGCAAGACGATCCTGGAAGAGTTGAAGGAGACAGGTGAAAATCTGGGTGAAATCGGGGAGAAATCTTTTAAACAGTGGACGAGCGACGGTGAAAGCGCCAAACGCGTTAGCGGGTCGACCCCCGAGATCCGCGGCGACAGGTTGGTGGCGATGGTGCGTTGGTTCCTGCACGAGCATACCCACCGCGCCCGGCCGGTAATGACAAACTTGGAACTGCGCCGTTTGATAGGCGAGTATCCCGACCTGCCCATTAAACACCGCTTGCAACTCAAGCGTCTGGTTCATGACCTGGAGATCCAAAGCGGGGAGCGGGAGGCGGATTTCTCGTTTGCCAAGGATTGGAAGAGCCACTTGGCCGAGTGGCCGGTTTTTTGTTTTGTGATCGACCGCTATTGGACGGTGAGAGCCTCGACCTGTTATGAGATGGCACTGGCCGGTTACCAGGAAGAGGATATGACCAGTTGGAGTTGGTGGCACCGGCTGACCGCCAGCCGCAAGGGGAAACCGAAGTACATGCCCGACAGCCCGCGCTATTCCCTGCGCGGCCCGTATGCGGATGTGTACTACTGCCAGCAGTTGGAACGATTTCGGGCGGCTACGGATGGGTTCGTAAAGAGCGGTGATGGACGTTATGCATCTCTCATGGAACTACTCCAATCCACGCCGCGCTTCCAGGAGATGTGGGGGCGGGTGACCTGCTCCCCCGAGTTGGCGGCTTCCCAATCCATTGGCATCCCGGTGCCATTTTTCCGTATGGATGGCACCCTGCTGTGGATGCTGGAAGTGAGCACCTTGATCCCCAACACGCCAGATTTCCAGTTGATCGTGTGGGTGCCCTTGAATGAAGATTCGGCCGAATACCAGGCTGAGATCCGTCGTTGGGCGGATGAACCGGGCCGATATTCACGCAAGGCGTACTTTATCGAGGATTTCAAGCAGTATTTTGGTGAGAAGGAGCGGTTCGCGTTAGGGGTGGATTGATCCGTTTTATTTAGGCCCTAAAGGCCTCAAAGACCTTTAGGGTCGTAAACCTGAGAGGGGTATTTGTAGGATCTTGCTTGATTTCCGAGTTTCTCGAATAAAAAAAAGAGACTTCAAAAAAGAAGTCTCTAGTGTGCCCTCGGCAGAATTCGAATCTGCAACCTTTTGCTCCGCAAGCAAACGCTCTATCCAATTGCGCTACGAGGGCATTTCGGACTAGAAATATACCGCGGTCGACCCGTTTCGTCAAGATATCAACCTCAGCCAGGGATTCTTGACTAATAAATCGAACTAACCGCTTCATCCCGTCTGCGATATAATCAGCCAAACTCATTAAGGATATCCCTATGCAGTACGAACCTGTCATTGGTCTTGAAGTACACGCCGAACTGGCTACCTGCTCGAAGATGTTCTGCGCCTGTCCGGTTGTTGACCCCACGCAGTCGGAGCCGAATACAGCCGTATGCCCGGTATGCGCCTGGATGCCCGGCGTGCTGCCGGTGGTGAACCGCCAGGCGGTGGAAATGGCCATGCGGGTCGGGCTGGCATTGGAATGCAAGATAGCCCCGACCAGTTTGTTTGCGCGTAAGAATTACTTTTACCCCGACCTGCCTAAAGGCTACCAGATATCACAGTATGAATACCCATTGGCGGAGAATGGGCGTTTAGTGATCGATACCTCGAAAGGTGAACGCGTGATCCGCATCCGGCGGGCGCACTTGGAAGAGGACACCGGCAAGCTGACCCATATGCAGAAGAATGGGGAAAGCTACTCCCTGGTGGACCTCAACCGGGCGGGGATCCCGCTGCTGGAGATCGTCACCGAGCCGGACATGCACTCGGCTGAGGAAGTGCATGCCTATGCCACCAGCCTGCGCGCTTTGCTGCGGACGTTAGGCGTCAACAGCGGGGATATGGAAAAGGGAGCACTGCGCTTTGAGGCGAATGTCTCTATTAGGCCGGTGGGCAGCCAGGAACTGGGCACCCGCGTGGAGATCAAGAACCTTAACAGCTTTAAGGCGATGGAACGGGCGATGCTGTACGCCATCGAGAAGCAGATCCGCCAGCTTGAGAATGGGGAAAAGATTGACCAGGAGACCCTGGGCTGGGACGACCTGAACGGGGTGACTTTCTCGCAGCGCAGCAAGGAAGAGGCGCATGACTACCGCTACTTCCCCGAGCCGGACCTGCCCCCCTTGGTGGTGGAAGAAACCTGGGTGGAGCAGGTGGCTGCCAGCTTACCTGAGCTACCGCGTGCCCGCCAGCAGCGCTTTATGAAAGATTATTCACTCAACTTTGACGAAGCTGCCGCCCTGGCGGAAGACGCAGTTACGGCCGGCTATTACGAACAGACGATAAAAGCCAACCCTGCCAACCCGCCGCGCCTGGCAGCCATCTGGCTGACCGGTGAGGTGTTCGCCATGCTCAACCAGAGCGGGCAAAATCTGACGGAACTGGCGCTGCATTTGACCCCCGAACATTTAGCCGGGCTTCTCAGCGCCGTGCAGAGCGGCAAAGTGAACCAGAACACGGGTAAAACCGTGCTGCAGGAGATGCTCAAGAGTGGGAAGAGTGCGGATGAGATCATCCAAATGCAGGGATTGGAGCAGGTGAGCGACGGTGGACAGATCGCGGCCCTGGTGGCCAAAGCCCTGGCCGAGAACCCCGGCGAGGTGGAGAAATTCAAGGCGGGTAAAGCTACGGTGGAAAACTGGCTGTTCGGTCAGATCATGCGCGCCGCCGGCGGCAAGGCAAACCCGCAGGTGGTGAAGGATGAGTTGAAGAGGCAGTTGGGGGAGAGGTAAATCAACCAAGCATAAACCAAAAGAAAACGCAAATGTAGGGCTGGCTTTAGCCGGCCATTTTTTATAATGCGAGCCAGATAGCTATTGGAAAAATACCACCCGATGGATTCAAGCTCTTCGGGTGGTTTA
>DATMYN010000137.1:0-6772 GCA_035560875.1 Longilinea sp.
GTAACCGCCTGGATGGTTTGGAGTGCGTTCCAGGCCGGGTTCAGGTTTTCCTGTTCCTGAGCCATGTACCCCAATTGAACATTACTCCCCAGGCGCACCTGTCCGGCTAAAGCAGGCAGCTGCCCGATGATGGTCCTCACCAAGGTAGTCTTTCCGCAGCCGTTCGGACCGATCAAGGCCACCTGCCGGCCGTAGCGTAATGTAAGGTTGATATCGGCCGCCAAGGTCAGGTCAGGGTAGCCGATGGTTAGTTGCTCGAGCACCAATACATCCCGGCCGGTCTCAGCCTGTCCGTTGAATTCCATCTTGATCTGCCAGTTTTCCCGCGGCTTTTCCACTCGCTCATCCGATTCCACATAGCGCTCGAGCTTCTTTTCGCGGGATTTAGCCTTTGCAGCCACCTTTTTAGCGATATGCTGCTGGTAATCCTTAAACCCTTTTTGCTTCATCTCCGGCCCGCCGATCCGGATGGAGCTGGCCTGGCGCTCTGTGAATTCTGCCTGCGCTCTCGTCCGCAGGATATCCATGCGCATCCGGCGGATCTCCGCTTTTTGATCGTTAAAGGCCTGCCATTGGTGCTCGCGCTCGGATTCCTTGGCTTTTACATAGGCGGAATAGTTGCCGGGATAGGCTTTGAGCTTCCTGGTCTGTTCATCCAGGTCAAGGATCCCGGTGGCGACCCGGTCGAGAAAGGCACGGTCATGCGATACGATCAGCGCGCCGCCCGGGAAATCCACAAGCCAATTTTCAAGCCATTCCAGCATATCCAGGTCCAGGTGGTTGGTCGGTTCATCCAATAGCAGTAGCTGCGGGCGGGCGATCAGTACCCCGGCTAGAGCCAGGCGGGTTTTTTGACCCCCGCTTAGCGAACTGACCGGCAGTTCCTGCAGGATACTGCCCAACCCCAAGGCAGCCAGTACGGGCGCAGTTTGCCCGCTGTTCTCATCCGCCTGGGCGATCTGTTCCAGGGTGGCGTCATAATCCGCCTGGATCGCGGGGGTATCCTGGTTTTCCGCGAATCGGTTTGCCAGATCTTCCAAATGGGCGGTAAGCCCCGGCAAATCGCCTTCCATGCGCTGGATAAAGGTTGCCACACTCTCATTGCGGGTGTTATCGAACCCCTGGGGCAAATACCCCACCCGTAATGCGGGCGGGATGCGCTGCGCCGAACCGGTGTCGGGCTTTTCATCGCCGGCGCAGATGCGTAGCAAGGTGGTCTTGCCGCAACCATTCGGGCCGACCAATCCCAGCCGTTCACCGGCATTAACGGTAAAGTTGACCGTCTTAAAAAGCGGTTCTAATGTATATGATTTTGATAGATCGGAGACATTAAGCATACTGACAACCTCATTAACCACAAACAAAACACCGAAGGCAGCCGCCTTCGGTGGAGTAAATCGCAACCAGGGGATACCTTAAAATAGTGGGGGTTTAGAGGGTATTGTCAGTCATTAAAACTTCCTTACTAGTAGACCAAAGCGTAGTATATCAAAGGATGAAAAAAAGAGCAAGAATAGTATTATGGCTTGTGGGTCTTTTCCCAGTCTTCGCGGCGCACATGGTAAATGAAATGGTGAACGGCTTGCATTTCCGCTTCGCGGCCCGGGATCACCGGGAAGGTCTCTTCCCCCACCTTGATGCCCCCAACGGCTTCTTGCATCTTGATCGAGGCAACATTGCCTACATTGGGCGTAGCCTGGATGATCAGGCATGGGGTATGGGTGAAGAGGAAATCCACCAGAGCCCGCTTGACCTCCACCCCATAGTGCTGCCCCCAGAATTCCGGCACCAGTTTGATATCGGTCTCCGATAGACCGTTGGCGTCGGGTTTACCCATCCAGGCTTCGCCGATCGCCTGCCCGCTCGTTTTGATGCACACAACCAGGTTCTTATCAAAAGGAGAGACATCCTTTTGATTCGCCAGACCCTGCTGGAGCTTCTCGCGCGTGATCTTCAACCCGCGTGGAAAACCAACCTGGCCCATCACGCGCCCATCCGTCCACAGATTGAAGAACAGGTCGGTGTCCGCTTCTCCCGCCAGGCGGATGTATAACCGCTCGGTGGTCATCACAGCATTGATCGGGATAATGGGTGTTTCGGTCATGGTTTCCGGCGGATGTCAGCCTCCCAAGCTGCCAGGTCTATGGGAGCGGTCATGTCCAAAGTGAGTGGTGTTATCGAGACGACTCGATCGATGATGAGCGCATGAATATCGGTGTCAGGCTCGATCTTGTGCTGCGGGGTGATCAGGTCGGCTGAGATGATGTTTGAATCGCCTTTTTCAATCCCTTGTAAAAGCACTGGTTTAAAATAACGCTGGTGAGCCTGCCGGGTGATCCGCCAGGTGGTACTCGGGGTGGCGTTATTGGGTACATCCACTTTGATAAGGTCAACTCCGGCGGGTAAGCCGTCTTTCATCATCCATCCGGCCACAAGCTGGGTAAAATACGCCGCCGTAGAAAAATCGATATCCCGTGAGTGGCGTATATATTCAACATTGATGTTTTCGATCTGCAGCGAGACCGCCAGGGAAGGTATGCCCATGGCAGCCCCTTCAATCGCCGCTCCGATCGTGCCGGAGGCGGTGATATCGGTTCCGGGGTTTTCTCCATAATTGATGCCGGATACCACCAGATCGGGTTGTTCGGGCAGGATCTCCAAAACGCCTCGAATAACAGATTGAGCCGGAGTGCCGCCCACGGCGTAAACCTTCCATTCCTGATTACCGATCTTCAAAAAGCTGGATTCGATGCAGCCATCCGAACTGGGCGGCTGTGAGCGGCCTGCCCCGGAGGACTGCTGGCGGGGAGCCGCAATGGTGACATAGCCTAATTGGGAAAGCGCTTCAGCCGCAGCCCATAAGCCCGGTGACTGAATGCTATCATCGTTGGTGAGTAGTATTTGTCTTTGTTTGGTTGCCATAGGCTGGATTATACCCGCGGATAACCGGTTTGTGATTTTACTTTTCCATTTATTAACCGCTTGTAACCTCCAACTTGACATAATCCCCCTACAGGCTAAAATTAACATGTACTGTGAATATTTTTTAACCGCTTAAAACCAAACCACATCCGGTAATATACTCAAGATCATTGGAGGATGGCAGCATGATCGATAATAATTCAGATACCTTTATCATCCGCGATATGGAAACGCTGCGGGTCGTAGCCGATCCGATGCGGTCGCAGATCATGGAATTACTGGTACAAACCCCGCAAACGGTGCGCCAGGTAGCTGAAAAACTAGGTGATTCACCCAACAAGTTGTATTACCATTTTAATTTATTGGAAAAACACGGGTTGATCGAAGTCTCTGAGACCCGCATGGTAACCAACATGATGGAAAAGGTCTACAAAGCCTCCGCCCGGCACATCGATGCCGAACCTTCCCTGGTGACCTTTTCAACTGAAGAAGGGAAGACCGCCGTCAAGACCTACATCACCCCCATCATCGATACCACCCGTGAAGACTTGCTGCGCAGCCTGCAAGCCCGTGACTATCAATTGGAGCACGGCGCTTCAGAGAACCCCCGCCGCATGTTGATCTGCCGCGAGGTCTGCCACATCCCCGATGACCGCATCATGGAATTTTCCAAACGGCTGCAGAACCTCTATAATGAATTCCTCGCCACTGGGGATAATTCTCCCAAACCTGATTCACCCAACTACGCTATGATGATCGCCTTTTACCCCAGTTATTACTACGAAGAGGTAAAGACACAAACACCCTCTGATAAGGAAAAGTCGAAATGATGGAGCCCAAACAATTATTAGGAGAAATTAGCGGTGGTCAAATACTGGATGTTGCCACCGGGGGAGGCGGTTTTATCCACTTTTTGACCGAAGGGTTGAAAAGCTATGCGGATATCACCGGTATTGATATCACCGACCGTAGCGCGGCCGCTTTTTCCGATGCCTTTAAAGACAACCCCGCCATCCATTTTCAGAACATGGATGCTGAAAAAATGACCTTCTCCGATGCCAGCTTTGATACGGTATCCATCGCCAATTCCCTGCACCATTTCGATGATCCCAAGCATATACTCGCAGAAATGTACCGGGTATTAAAACCGGGTGGACATTTCATCGTGTTTGAGATGTACTGCGACAACCAGACCGAAACCCAACTCACCCACGTCAATCTTCACCACTGGTGGGGAGCCGTTGACCGGCTGAATGGTGTTGCCCATAACAGCACCCATACCCGCCAGGAGTTGGTCGATATGGTAAAAGAGCTCGGGTTGCGCGGGGTGGTATGGACCGACATTGTCAATCTTGAAGATGACCCTCATGACCCGGCCATCATAGCCGAGCTTGCCCCCGTTTTTGAGCGCTATCTGCAGCGTGCCGAAAGCCGCCCCGACCTTGTCGAGGAAGGTAAAGCCTTGCAACAGCGGGTCAAAGACATCGGCTTCCACAGCGCCTCGGCCCTGATCGCCATCGGGCGAAAATAAATCCACTCAATTGTCACCCCGAACTCACCATTCTTTGATGCATTGGTTGTAAATGTTATTGTGGGGTCTTCTTAGGAAAATCGCTTCCAGAGTCTATCGATGCTTTCCAAATAATTTCTAGCCTTTCATCTCCCCTAACGATGCGTAGCGGATGTTTGTCTAAAGTAACAACGGTGCGCATCGTTGGGGGAGGTAGGAGGGGGCCAAAAACACTATTTTTCTTGTGGGTTGGTATCGAATGGCAGCGAATTTCATACCTTTGATGTAATCACCCTGCCATTCGACCTAATATTATTTTTCCCGCTGCTCATCTTACTCTATCCAGAATTCCGTGTGATCCATCCAATCCGTATCATCCGTGTGCGTATTTCACCAACGTATTCTGGACAAATCTGGTTTTACCGCGTCCCCTCTTCTTCCCCTTCCAACTGCTCAAAGTAAGCCACCAGCGCCTGATGGCGCTGTTCGGCGATCCGTTTCGCCTCTGGGGTAAACAGGCGCTCTTTAACCCGCACCAACTTGAACAGGTACTCGTGGTAAGCGCTGTGGTGCTCACCCGGTTCTTCCTGCCACTTAGCCAGGAATAACTGGGATGGCTTCTCATACACCGGCTGACCGGCCTGGATGGCATAGGCGATGGTACGCGCAACCCCTTCGGCCCCGAGCACATCCAGCTTATCGGCATCGAACAGCACCTTGGCCTCGATCGTCACCGGGGTATCTCCCTGGCTGCGGTAGCGGTGGGCGCGGATGCAGTGCTGCACGGCGTGGATGCGCTCCGCCGTCCAACCCATCTCGCCCAACACCTCGGCCGCGAATTCAGCCGAATCTTCATGGTGGCTGTGGCGCGCTCCCTCGCCCGGATGGCTGCCCTGAGCGTCATGCAGTAAGGCGGCCGCCCGTACGATCTCAAGATCAGCGCCGGCAGCTACAGCCAGATGTTCAGCCATGTTGTATACCCGGCGGACGTGTTCGAAGCCGTGCACCGGGTCGATACCGGGATACCAGGCACGTGCTGTTTCTAGGTTCAATGTTGTCATGATGTCTCTTTAATTTTGATAAGGGATGCCTTTTTTGATAACGGTAGAAACCAAATTACCGCCAAAGCGGTAAGCCAAATGGCGGTAATCGGGGACATTCAAAATGATTAGATCGGCTTGCTTGCCGGGAGTGATCGATCCGATCCTGTCAGCACGTTGGATGGCTGCCGCGGCATTAATGGTGGCGGCTGCGATCGCTTCAGCCGGGGTCAGCCGCAGGTAGCGGCAGGCCAGGGCGATCACGAACTGCATATTCTCACACCAGGCCGTCCCGGGGTTAAGATCGCTGGCAATCGCCAGCAGCCCGCCGGCTTGGATGATCTGCCGGGCAGGGGTATAGTGCGGATCGGCAAGTCCGAACGGAGTACAGGGCAAGGCCACCGCTACCGTCTGGCTGTTGGCCAGGGCGGTTATATCCTCGGCGGAGGTCTTCACCAGATGGTCGGCTGAAGCCGCTCCCAGGCTGGCTGCCAGGCTAGCCCCGCCCAGGTTCTCAAACTCGTCCACATGCACTTTGAGCGGGAAGCCCATGCTTTTGGCAGCGCTCAGGATGCGCCCGGTCTGTTCCAGCGTGAACGCGCCCTTTTCACAGAACACATCCACAAACGGCAGCGGTTTGGTTACTTCCCCCGTCCACCAGGTTTTCAAGTCAGCCAGCATGCGCTTGGCGATCAGATCGGTAAACCCATCCGGGTCTTGCGCATATTCGGGGGCAATCGCGTGCGCCCCTAAAAAGGTCGGGGCAATTTCCAATGGCCCTTCAGCGTCCAATGCCAGCAAGGTTTCCAATTGGCGGCGTTCGCTTTCCCATTCCAATCCATACCCGCTCTTGGCTTCGGCAGTGGTAACCCCGTGCGCGAACACACCGTTCGCCCGTCGGCGGGTTTGCGCCAGCAGGTCCTCAGTGCTCGCTTGCCGTGTAGCCTTTACCGTGGAAGCGATCCCGCCCCCGGCAGCCATGATCTCCATATAGGTTTTCCCCTGCAGGCGCAGGTCGAACTCGTTGGCCCGCTCCCCGGCAAAGACCAGATGGGTATGCGGGTCGACCAAGCCGGGCAGAGCCGCGTTCCCGCCGCAGTCCAGGCGTTCTTCGTTAGGGTATTGGGTTAACAGCTTCTCCGCCGGCCCTACCGCCCGGATGAGCCCATCTTGGATCAAAACCGCGCCGTCTTCGAGAATATTCAATGTGCCCAGATCTGAACCGCGCTGGGGGAGTTCAGTGAGGGTGAGCAGTTGGGAAATGTGATGCAGAAGGGTCATGGGATATGGCTCTTAGAGT
>DATMYN010000138.1:0-8917 GCA_035560875.1 Longilinea sp.
GCTGATGGGTTTATTTTCACTTGACATTGGTATTGACCTGGGTACCGCAAACACTCTGATCAATGTCCGTGGTAAAGGTATTATCGTTAATGAACCATCCTGGGTTGTGATCGATAAGAAATCCAGAAAAGCCATGTACATTGGGGCATCTGCGAAGGAAATGCTTGGTCGTGCCCCTAATAATTATCTTGTCGTCCGTCCGCTCCGCGATGGTGTAATTTCTGAATTCGAGATCACCCAAGCCATGTTGAAGTATTATATCGACCTGGCGCATACACAAACGATCGTTCCATTGCCATACCCGCGGGTTGTCATCGGCATCCCCTCCGGAGCTACCGATGTGGAGATGCGGGCTGTTTTCGATGCTGCCATGGCTGCCGGAGCGCGTGAGTGTTACCTGATCGAAGAACCCCGGGCGGCTGCCTTGGGTGCCGGTTTACCTATTTTCGATGTGCGCGGTTCGATGATCGTGGATATCGGGGGCGGCACAACTGAAGTCGCCGTAATGTCCTTAAAAGGGATCATTGTCTCCCGGTCACTACGGGTTGCCGGAGATGAACTGGACCAGGATATCCTGCAGTACATCCGCAACAAGTACAATGTGTTGATCGGTGAACGAATGGCTGAGCAAACCAAGGTTGTGATCGGCTCCGCCTCGCCAATGGCCACAGAAAAAACGATGACCGTACGCGGGCGTAACCTCATCACCGGTTTACCTGAAGCCATTGAAATATCATCCGTTGAAATTCGCGAAGCGATTTCCGGGTCGGTTCAGGTGATCATCGATACCATCCGGGATGCGATCGATGAAGTCCCTCCTGAGATCCTTTCAGATCTTATGGATACAGGAATTTGCCTGGCAGGGGGTACGTCTCAACTCCAAGGGCTAACCGACCGGCTTCAAGATGAGTTAAAAGTGCGAGTTTGGCTTGCTGAGGATCCACTAACCTGTGTTGCGCGCGGGGCTGGTCTGGTACTTGAAGATCTGGACCGGTATGAAGAATTCCTCGTCGATCTGGACCGCTTACAGGTACATTGAACAAAGTTCTCGTACCAGCAACTTCGAATAGGAAGAGAACGCTGGGATGAAATCAAAATTTCCACGTACCCTGCTAGGGATAACGATTGCACTACTGATCATTGGGGTGATATTACTTGCATTAGCCGGTTATTTACAACCCGCTTTTGGGGTAGCTATTCGCCCGGTTGTATCCATCCAAGAATGGTTCTCCACCCGCTTCACGGCGATCTATGAATTACTCACCGTTCCACGGGACGTTACCACTTTGCGCGCCCGAAATGCTGAACTCGAAAACGAGGTTTCGCAATTGCAAGCCCAAGTGATCGAGCAGCAGCAGCAATTGAATGAAGCCGAAGTGTTGTATGCCTTGCTTGATTTCGCCAGGGACCGGCCTGCGAACCAATATGTGGCTGCTTCCGTGATTGGGCGTGACCCAAGCCCATTTCTTCATTACCTGATCATCGATCACGGTTCGGATGATGGGATCATCCATGGTATGCCGGTTGTCACTCAGCAGGGGTTGGTGGGGGTGGTGGATGCGGTTACAGCCGGGGCTGCCCGGGTTCAGTTGATCACTGATCCCAGCAGCTATGTCAATGTCTATTTCCAATCGATCGAAGGCGAAGCCCAATTGGTTGGCTCTTTAACAGGTGATGTAACCTTGGATATGATCCCTCAAGAACTTAACCTGAGTGAGGGAGAAATTGTGCTTACCTCAGGTCTGGGTGGGTCTTTCCCGGAGAATATCTTGGTTGGGCAGGTTGTCAGCGTACAATCGCAAGAAAACGACCTATTCCAAACCGCTTTGGTTCAACCGGCTGTCGATTTCAATACGCTTACGGCGGTATTGATCATCCGCAATTTCCAACCGGTGGATACTTCTCCCTTGATCCCAACGGCTAACCCCTAATACTATGGATGTACTCCTAAGTATCCCAATTTTGATCACAGCCTTGATCCTTCAAACAACGATCGTCAGTCGGATCACTTTGATTGGCGGCACCGCCGACATTATATTGATCATCCTGGCGGCATGGGGAGTCAACTCACATGTGAAATCGGGTTGGGCATGGGCAGTTTTAGCAGGCGCCATGGTCACCTTTGTATCAGCGATGCCATTATTTGTACCTTTCATTGCTTATATGGTACTTATGTTCATCGCACGACAATTCCAAAAGAGAATATGGCAGTCGCCAATTTTGGCGACGTTGTTCATTGTCTTTATTAGTACCTTGATCCAACATGGATTGTCTATTTTGGTCTTGCAGATATCAGGAGCAAATATGACGATCATGGAATCCTTTGAATTTGTTACCTTACCCAGTTTGATATTGAACCTGTTGTTGACATTTCCAATTTACACAATAATGAACAGCCTGGCTCGCCAGGTTTACCGTGTGGAGGATGATTTATGAGTGACTCGAACCCCCCTCCGAATAAAATAGAAAATTGGCGTTACACCGTTATCTACATCATCATTGGTCTGGTTTTAACCATCTATGTTTTTAAGTTATTCTCCTACCAGATCATCGATAACGCCACCTATTTGGCTCAGGCAGATGAAAACCGGACACGTGAGATCAGCATCCAAACCGAACGTGGGATCATATATGACCGTAACGGATATGTGTTAGCCAGTAATGTGGCTTCCTATAATGTGACCATAACCCCGGCGCTGTTACCCAGTGAAGAAGGCGCAATGGAAGAGGTTTTTCGCCAGCTTTCCGCATTGATCGATGTGCCGGTAAATAATGGTGAAATTAATGACGAGACAGTCCGTTTATTTACGCCGTGCCAAACCGATATGGGGATTACCCAGATCGTCTATATTGCCCGCACCAATGCACCCTATAGTCCGGTTCGTGTGATCTGCAATATTGATGAAACAACGGCGATGATCATCCGGGAACAAACGATCAACTTAGCCGGTGTAAGCATCGAGATAGTACCGGTGCGAAACTATCCAACCGGTTCATTGACCGCTGATGTTGTCGGATTTTTAGGACCCATTCCGGCGATACTATCGGAAGAATATGCAGCCCAAGGATTGGTCGCTGACCGTGATAAAGTTGGTTATGCTGGTGTAGAGGCCCAGCTTCAAGATATATTATCCGGCACCAACGGCTTACGGGTTGTTGAGGTAGATGCTGCCGGCGCTGAAGTTCGGGAACTGGAAGCACCAATCGAAGCTATCCCCGGATTGAATGTAGAATTGACGATCGACACTCGCTTACAAGCTGCCGCCCAGGCTGCTTTACTCGGTGAGATCAATTTTTGGAACACGTGGTTCAATGAGACCAGGATCAATAATGCCGTTGTGATCGCCATGAACCCCCAGACGGGTGAGATCCTTGCCATGGTTTCATACCCGACCTACGAGAATAACCGTATGGCCCGGGAGATACCCGCCTATTATTATGAGCAATTAGCAGCGGACCCAACCTTACCTTTATTTAATCATGCCATATCCGCCGAGTTACCCCCCGGTTCGGTGTTTAAAATGGCGGCAGCAATTGGAATACTGAATGAAGGGGTAGTAACTCCACAGCAAGAGATCTTTGATCCCGGGCAAATAACACTCATCTCACGCTATTCGGAGAATGAAGAAGGTACGCCACAGAATTATGTGTGCTGGCTTGAAACCGGGCATGGTTATCTAGACTTTATTGGGGGTGTAGCTAATTCTTGCGATGTGTACTTTTATAAAGTCGGTGGCGGATTTGGGGAGGAAGTGCCACAGGGTCTTGGTATTTGGCGGTTGGGTGAATACGCCCGTGCGCTAGGGTATGCACGGTTAACCGGGATCGAACTACCCGGCGAAGCCAATGGACTAATGCCTGACCCAACTTGGAAGCGGATCAATCTGGCACAGAATTGGTCTACCGGGGATACCTATATTGCCACGATCGGTCAAAGCTGGGTATTGGCTACGCCGCTGCAGGTTTTGGTATCCTATTCCGTTTTAGCCAATGATGGGGTATATATGCAGCCGACGATAGTTCACCGGATCTTGGATAACAATGGTAATGTGGTCCAAGATTTTGAACCGCAAGTGGTATGGGATATTACTCAGGACCCTGTGATCCATGTGTATGATTTGGAGACTTGGGAACAAACCGATGAGATGAGGACAGTAGAACCATGGGTGGTGCAGCTTGCCCAGGATGCCATGCGAGAAGTAGTAAACAGTGGTACCGCGGCCGAAGAATTCGCCGGCATGGAAGTCCCTTCAGCCGGAAAGACCGGTACGGCTGAATATTGTGATAGCGTGGCGGATGCCAATGGCCGGTGTATACCGGGTAGTTGGCCAACCCATTCTTGGTATGTCGGATATGCGCCTTACGATAACCCTGAAATTGCCGTGGTGGCTTTCGTGTATAATGGGGGTGAAGGTGCCAGTGTAGCTGGTCCTATCGTCCGGCAAGTGATGGAAGCCTACTTTGAACTTCAAGCGATCGATGCCGGGACAACGACCGGTGAATGAGGGTTAGAATTCATGGCTGAACTATCAGCACGTCCAACAATCCAGATCAAAGGTATTCGAGAAGGGCTGCTGGTTACGCTTAGTGATGGAGATTGGTTAACCGTTCAAAATGCGCTTTTAGTACAAATAGAAGAGCAGCGGTCCTTTTTTCAAGGCGCTAAACTGGCGTTGGATGTGGGGAATGCAATTCTCCACGCAGCTGAATTGGGCTCTTTGAGGGATAAGCTTTCGGACAAGGGGATTTCCCTTTGGGCGGTGATCAGCAATTCACCCACCACCGATACCGCCTCTCAACTCTTAGGGCTTGCCACCCGGTTGAACACGGTCCGGCCAGACCGGAGTATTAAATCGATCGACACATCCTTGGATGGCGAAGCGGCGGTAATGGTTCAACGCAACCTGCGCAGCGGGTTCACCATCAATTTTGAAGGGCATGTGTGTGTGATGGGCGATGTTAACCCCGGCGCCGAGATCCGTGCCAGCGGCAATGTGATCATTTGGGGTAGGCTGAAAGGCGGGGCGCATGCCGGGGAAGGCGGTAATGGAAATGCGGTAGTATGTGCATTGGATATGACCCCGACCGTTCTGCGCATCGCTGATGTTGAGATGATAGTAGATAACCGAAAACATAAACCTGGGCCGCAAATTGCCCGGTTGGTAAATGGCAAAATAGAAGTACAGACCTGGGATCCGAAGGAGCGATAACGAAGGATATGACTGCCAAAGTAGTTACTGTAACCTCTGGAAAAGGCGGTGTTGGGAAAACGACAACCACAGCCAACCTGGCTGTCGCCTTGGCTGCCTTAGGCGATAAAGTAGTGTGTATCGATGGCGACATCGGTCTACGGAACCTGGATGTGATCTTAGGTTTGGAGAATCGCATCGTTTACGATCTGGTCGATGTCGTAGAGGGCCGCTGCCGGTTACGCCAGGCGATGATCCGTGATAAAAGGCTGGAAGAACTGTATCTGATCCCGGCTGCTCAAACGCGGGATAAAAGTGCGGTTTCTCCCAGCGATATGGTGCACCTGTGTGATGAACTTCGTCCGGAGGTGGATTGGGTGTTGATCGATTCACCTGCCGGGATCGAGCGCGGTTTCCGCAATGCGCTTGCACCGGCAGATATGGCTTTAGTGGTGACCAATCCGGAGATCAGCGCCGTCCGGGATGCCGACCGCATCATCGGGTTGATCGAGGCAGAAGAAAAGGGACCGGCACGTTTGATCATCAACCGGCTAAACCCGGTATTGGTAAAGCGCGGCGATATGCTGAATGCAGAGGATGTACTGGAATTGTTAGCCATCCAGCTTATTGGCATAGTCCCGGAAGACGAGAATGTGGTAGTCAGCGCCAACCGCGGTTCACCGGTAGCTTTTGACCTAAAGACTCGAGCGGGTTTGGCTTTTCAGAATATTGCCAGGCGTTTGAAAGGGGAAGAAGTACCTTTCATGCCTTTGGACGATAAAGATGATTTCTTCAGCCGCATATCGCGCATGATGCGTCCGGGAGGGTGACATGGGTGCTTGGTTGGAACGATTGGGAAGTTCTAAACAAAAAAGCGCAAACCAGGCTAAGGAGCGTTTGAAACTAGTGTTAATCCATGACCGAACAGATATTACCCCTGCAGTTCTGGAAGCTTTGAAAAATGAACTGCTCGAAGTGATCTCTCGACATATTTCTATTGATCCCACCGCAGTTCGGATTGAGATGACCCACGACGGTCGCGAACAACGCCTTGTGGCGGATATCCCTCTCCAACCGGTTAAACCGGCTGCCCGAAAGCAAGTAGGGTAGACGGTTGGATTAGTTTAAGGAAAGAATGTTCCAGCGAGAAACCTGGCGAAAATTTGATTATTGGTTGTTTGGGGCAGTACTCTTTTTAATCATTTTTGGGATCGCCATGATCTCCTCGGCGATTGCCGGTAACGAGGACCTGGCGAACCAACCTCAGCGTCAATCAATTTTCGCGTTAATAGCAGTTGGCATTATCTTTGTCACCGCACTGATCGATTACCATTACTGGTCATCGCTCTCACCGTTTATCTACGCCTTTACGGTGTTTGCTTTGATCTTGAATTTCTTCATCGGTGGTGCCCGGTTTGGTGCGGCAAGATGGATCGAAGTGGGGTTGATATCCATTCAGCCGGCAGAACTCTCCAAAAGCCTTGTGATCATCCTGCTGGCGGATTTCTTTTACCGGCAAAAAGATAATGATCGTAATTGGATATGGGTTATCAAAAGCCTGGCTTTAACCGGTTCCATTGTCATCTGGATCCTTTTACAGCCCAACCTTTCGAATTCGATCGTGATCTTCGTGCTATGGTTTGCATTATTATGGATCAGCGGCCTTCCCCCAAAATATATCGGTATGATGGCAGGGGCGGTCGCGGCGTTGGGTTTGGCTGCTTTTCCATTCCTGGAGCCTTACCAACAAGGTCGGATCGTCTCTTTCATTTTCCCGGATACGACGGCGCGGTACGGTAATACCTATAACGTCCAACAGGCGTTGATATCGATCGGATCGGGGGGGTTCTTGGGCCAGGGTTATGGTCACAGCACACAAGTGCAACTTCGCTTTTTACAAGTGCGCCATACCGACTATATCTTTTCCGCTATTGCTTCGGAATTTGGATTTGTAGGAACCATCCTTATCATCGGTCTATTGGTATTTGTAATACTCCGGTGTCTGCGAGCTGCGCGTTTATCCAGTGATATGTTCGGTTCGTTGATCGCCTATGGGTTTGCCATATTGATGTTTTTCCAAATGGCAGTCAATATCGGTGTGAACCTAAATGTAATTCCGGTTACAGGGTTAACCCTTCCATTTATTAGCAGTGGAGGCAGTTCCCTGGTATCATTGGCGATTGGTATAGGCCTGGTAGAAAGTGTGATCTCGCACCGGAAATGATCCGGCAGTATTATTAATTTGAGGAGAAGTATGGCTGAAATTGTGAAACCCGCTCGCGTCCGGTTCGCACCTTCCCCAACGGGACATTTACATTTAGGCGGCGCCCGTACCGCTTTATACGATTATTTGTTAGCCCGCCAAACCGGTGGGCAATTTATTTTAAGGATTGAAGATACAGACCGCAAGCGTTATGTAGAAGGCGCAGAACAAGAGATCATGGACGGGCTGCGCTGGTTGGGTCTTGAATGGGATGAAGGTCCTGATAAAGGCGGGCCTTACGGTCCTTACCGCCAATCCGAACGCAAAGAGATCTACACAAAATATGCCCGGGAACTGATCGAAAAGGGGCATGCTTATTATTGTTTTTGCCAGCCGGACCGGCTGGAAAAAATGCGTCAAGGTCAACAGGCACGTAAAGAGCCGCCGCATTATGATGGGACCTGCCGGGACATTTCCCTGGCTGAAGCAGATAAACGTGTTCAGGCGGGAGAACCGCATGTGGTCCGCTTCCGCACTCCAAAGGATGGCACGACGACCGTGGTTGACCGCATGCGCGGTCCCATTACCGTGGAGAACCGCACGATCGACGATTATATCCTGGTGAAGACAGATGGGTGGGCTTTATATCACCTGGCTGCGATGATCGATGACCATGAGATGGGCATTACCCATGTGGTTCGCGGTTCTGAATGGCTGCCAACCTTCCCGCTGCATGCCATGATCTGCCGGGCTTTTGGATGGGAAGAACCGGTTTGGGTGCATCTCTCGGTTTTCCTCAAACCAAGCGGTAAGGGCAAAATGAGCAAGCGGGAAGCTGCCGATCTGATGAAAGATGGATATTCTATCTTCCTCAAGGATATGCGCGGCCTTGGATACCTTCCGGAAGCTGTGGTAAATTGGATCACCCTGATGGGGTGGAGTTACGACGACCACACCGAGCTTTTCACATTGCCCGATCTGGTGGAAAAATTCAGCCTGGACCACCTCAACCCGGCTCCGGCGGCGATCAACTTCACCAAGCTGGACCATTTCAACGGTGAGCATATCCGTGGTTTGGCATTGGAAGAACTAGCCAAGCGAATGAAACCCTTCTTGGAGGAAGCGGGTCTTACACCGGATGATTCAACGGTGCTCAAGATCGCCCCAATTGTACGGGAACGCTTGGCTACCCTGGATGATGTCGTAGAGATGGCAGGGTTTTTCTTCCGACCGGAAGTAAACCCGATCCCGGAAGAATTGGTGGCGAAAGGGTTGACGGCCGGGCAATCGGCAGAGGTACTCAAGCGCAGTCTGGCGATCTTGGAAGGCATCCCGACCCTAACCCCTACATTGGTTGAAGAGCCATTACGCGGGTTGGTGGAGGAGTTGGGTTTCAGCGCCGGGCAGGTTTTTGGTATACTGCGTGTAGCCGTTACGGGTCAAAAGGTAAGCCCGCCCCTATTTGAGAGTATGGAGATCGTGGGGAGAGACGTGGTGCTTGCAAGACTCAAGGGCGCCATTATAT
>DATMYN010000139.1:0-2096 GCA_035560875.1 Longilinea sp.
CTTCCCCTACAGATCAACCATAAATATAGAAAACTCCTATAATAGTTGTATTGAATTGTATCCATCATCGGGATATTTGTTACAAACGAGGTTCTTATGAACTTTTTTAAGAAGAAAGACAAGCCGGGAGCCGATGAAACACCCATCTTTTCTGGCGGGCTTCCCCGCCAAGGCGATGCCCTACCTGATTCTCTAAAAGCCCATTCACGGTTTATCAAACGTGTGAATTGCAGTCAATGTGGTGCACCGAAATCGCTGCCTTCGGCAACCGCATATTTATACTGTGATTACTGCGGATCATTGATGGATTATGATTTCCGGATTGCCAACGCCAATACCAATGCGGGTCTCACCAATACGGTTTACCACCGCATCATCGCATCGGTGCAGGTACCGCTCTCGCAGGCTCAGATCAGTGGAGATAAGGAAGCCTGCCGAGTTATATACAAACAAGTATTCGCCCAATGGATACGGGAATGCCCCATGGCGGTGTCCCCGCGGGCAAAGAATGATCCGCTTTTTCGAGATCAAATGGTCGCCTATCTGGCTGAATGCGCCGTCACCAAGGATTTTGACCCGCAACAGACACCCCTTGAAGCCCAAATGCAAATCCTGGTGGCATCCCTCCAACGCATCCCGACCGCAGGTGGAGCCTGGATGGTAGCCGGCGGATTTTGGCCGTATGCCGAATTGTTCAAGAATCAAATGGAATTAACCTACGCCTATATGCACCAACTCGGCGTAGATACCATGGACCCGGACCATGCCCCGGCAGGGGTTGCCTTAAGGATGGAGTATTCAACCTTTTGCCAGGGGTGGCTGCCGCACCTATCTCCTGCAGATGGTGAACGCCTTTTGAAATTGTATGGGCTCAGCGCGGAATATGATGAGGTCAAGCCCCAACAAACCAACCGCCATCAATGCGGTGCGTGCGGGAGCGAACTGAACACACTCCAGAATGCCCGCCAGGTGATGTGCGAGAATTGTGGATACCTCATTGATGTGGGCAGTGAAGCGGTTCCGTGCCGGAAATGCGGGGCACTGCTCTCCTTCCCGGTATCTGCCAATCAAATGGTTTGTCCCCACTGCGGTACCGATACGCGGCGAATCTAACAAATTGCGTCTACTATTCCTCGCTATCCTGCCTCGGTTTCTCCCATAATGAGAAACCGGTTCCAACCGCATTATGGAATTAAATGAACATCCCCGTCACAAGAATGGTGACGGGGATGAATTTTTTTAGATATTACTTGGTTAATTACCGGAGCTTTTTATGGGTAAGAAAAAGTGAAATTTGAGGTTATTGTATTATTAAACGACGTCTTCAAAACGGTATGACTACAATCCTCAAGTTTAATGTCGTATGTATCCGGCGAAACCGGCCAGGAGTAGCTCCCACCACCAGGGATCACCGAAGAGCCCAATTGATCGCCCCCCCAAGAGGAAGAAGAGCTCAAGGAGATGTAAACATAGCAAATGGTAGTGGAACTGTTATTGACCACAGTAATGACTGGAACGGCCACAGGCGCCGGCAGAGTCCGGGTTGGGGTACGAGTCGGGGTTGGCGTGGGCGGCGGCTCAATGATGGGCAGGCTGCTGGAGTTGCCTGCCACTGTGGCATATTGTCCCCATATCCAACAAGTAACGGAAGGATTCGAAGGCAGTCGAATGACCCAATAATCGCTGGTAGCGTTACGCCCGACTACCTCGGCGTTCTGACCAACCAACAATCCTCCTACCAAGTCATACACTGATCCGGGACCAAATCGGCAGTTCGTATCCACCGTCACGCTGACCATGGGTACTTGAGAGGTAGATGTGAGTGTTACGGTAGGTGTGAGTGTTACGGTAGGTGTAAATTGTGGAACATCCGGGACATCCGCAGGCGGATTTTCCTGCGCCGGCGGAGCGGAATTTTGCGTCTCGGCAGCCATGGTCTCCGCTACAGCCTGATCGACCAACGCTTGATAATCAGCCCCCTCTGTATCCCCGCTGGTTGTTACCCCTATAGGCAGGTTGCAGGATGTGAGAACAATTACGATCAATGCAAAAATACCAACAATTTTTATCTTATTCATAACAACTCCATCCACAAT
>DATMYN010000140.1:0-2693 GCA_035560875.1 Longilinea sp.
ACCGGCGCAATTATGCCAGATGGCAAGAAATTTGACTATAAAATTCACACGAAAGAAAAACTTACGGGGGTAAACCTACGATAAATTAAGTGGGGGGAGAAAACAACCCAAAAGGCTGATTTTATTCTCCATAAAACCCCTTATAATCTCCTCATGCTAAACATAACCACTCCCACCCTTGTATTGGATGAAACCAAAACGCGGGCCAATATCCACCGCATGGCGGAAAAGGCACGCTTATCGAATGTCCGCTTTCGCCCGCACTTCAAGACCCACCAATCCATCTTTGTAGGTGAAATGTTCCGGGCGGAGGGGGTGAATGCCATCACCTGCTCTTCGCTGAGCATGGCATCTTATTTCGCGGCATACGGCTGGGAAGATATTCTGGTAGCTTTCTCGGTCAACCTGCGCGAGATGGAAACGATTAATTTGCTGGCGAAACAGATCCACTTGGGAGTATTGGTGGAAGATGCGCAGGTCGTGCAACGGTTAGGGCAAGATCTGACAGCTCCTGTGGATGTGTGGGTCAAGATCGATGTGGGCGCCCACCGCACCGGGATCGATTGGCAAAATACCGCCGCGGTCGCCAAAGTGCTCCAGGCAGTTCAAGCATCCCCCGCGCTGCGAATCCAGGGGCTGCTCACCCATGCCGGGCATACGTATAAATGCCATGGGCCGGAAGAAGCCATCCGTACCTTTGATGAAACCAACCGGCAAATGGGCTTTCTGCGCGACGACCTGACCCCGCTCGGTTTCTCCGGGTTGCAGCTTTCGGTGGGGGATACCCCCGGCTGCACGGTCAGTCCAGTGATACAAGGGGTGGATGAGATCCGCCCGGGTAATTTTGTGTTTTACGACGCCCAGCAGTTGGCCGCCGGCGTGTGCGGTTGGGAGGATATCTCTCTGGTGATGGCCTGCCCGGTGGTAGCCATCCACCCTGAACGGGAAGAGGTGGTGGTGTACGGGGGTGCGGTGCATTTTTCCAAAGACACCGTCACCAATAACGGACTGACCCACTACGGCCCGGTGCTATCTGCGCAGCCGGAGGGCTGGGGTGCGCCTATCCCGGGGGCGTATCTGGCACGCCTCTCGCAAGAGCACGGGATCGTGCACCTGCCTCCCGAAATCTTAAATCAAACCAAACCGGGCGACCTGTTAACCATCGTCCCAGCCCATTCATGTTTATCGGTGTCTTGTATGCGGGAATATGTTACTCTGCAAGGGGAGCAGGTTCTTTGTCTTTCCACCAAGCCCATAAACTGAGCAGTAAAGCTGCACCGATCACCCCAACGATCACCATGACCGTGCTGTGCAAGGCTGCCACCTGGACCTCGGCTGGAGCCGTCGTGGTATCACCCACAAAAGCTGGCCCGCCGACCGCAATCACTCCGGCCGCCCAAATCGCGCCCATGATGGCAAGCCCGGTGGTCTGACCCAACGTACGGGTGAGCGAGAGCAGCCCGCTGGCAACCCCCAGGCGGTGGCGCGGGGCAGTGCCCATAACGGCACTGTTATTGGGAGACTGGAACAAGCCCATGCCGATGCCGATGGGCAAGAAGCGCAGGGCGTACCCCAAGGGGGTGATATCCTGGCTGAGGGTACTCACGGCCAGGTAGCCGCCCATCAACACCACCAGCCCTAAAACGCATAGGGGGCGTGAGCCAAAGCGGTCCGACAGGCTGCCGGAGATGATGGCGGTGATGCCCATACTCAGTGGAACCACAGCCAGCAGCAGCCCGGTAAGTCCGGGAGAAAACATCAACACATTTTGAAGGAAGAACGGCATGAGCAGCACCGTGCCGGCCGAACAGACAAAGGTGAGAAAACCGGTGATCAGATTAATACTAAAGAGGTTGCCTTTAAATAAGGTCAAGTCGATCATCGGCTGCGGGGAACGCTTTTCAATGAGAATAAAAAAGACCAAAGCGACAACAAACAAGCCCAGCAGCCCGATCGCGAGCGGGTTGCCAAAGCCGTAGGCTTCGCCGTAGGTCAAACCGATCAAGAACCCGGTCATGCTGAAGAACAGAGCCACCGCCCCGGCCAGATCGAATTTTTCACCCTCGCCATGCCGCCGGTTGGGGATGAAGCGGAAGCCCATTAAAACACCGATCAATCCGATGGGCACATTGACAAAGAACAACCAATGCCAGGTCAAGCGGCTGAGGATCAGCCCTCCCAGGGTGGGACCGGCTACAGCCCCGACAGAGACCATCAGGCCGATGAAACCCATGGCTTTTCCGCGCTCGGTGGGGGGAAAGGCTTCGGTAACGATCGCTGTACCCAAGGCCATGGTCATGGCTGCCCCGACAGCCTGGAAGATCCGGCAGGCGATGAGCATACCGATGGTGTTGGACAGACCGCATAAGGCCGAACCGGCGATGAAAATGATGAAACCGGAAAGATAAATATATTTCTTGCCGATCATATCAGCCAGGCGGCCTATGCTCAGCATGAGAGTGGCGATAGTCAACATGTAAGCTAAAACCACCCACTGCACCAAGGCAAAATTGGTGTGCAGGGAGGTTTCAAGGGTTGGTAAAGCAACATTGACGATGCTGCCGTCAATGGTCGCTAAAAATACGCCGGTGGCAGTGGCTGCCATGACGTACCATTTTCCCGCATAAAGGTGTGAGGAAGAATCCACAGGTGTTTTACCAATCAATTAGGAGTTATTAGACAGCGATTATAAC
>DATMYN010000141.1:0-6083 GCA_035560875.1 Longilinea sp.
CAAATGACCAGTGAAGGGGTGATTGCAGCCCAATACATCTCTTCCTGGGATGAAGCCCCCGAGAATGCTATCTTGATCGCTCCAGCCCATACATACTTGATGAGCAATCGCCCGGCAGCGATCCAATTTTGGCTGGATATCGGCAGTGAAGGCTGGTGGCGGCGCTTATACCAACCCCTCACGCATCCGTATGTCTTGAGCCGTGCCTGGGATCAAAGCATTTGGACTGATGTTCACGAAGAACAAGCCGATCGGACCTCCCTGGCTCGCCTGGTCAATGGTTTACTTCGGCGCTGCCGTCAGCAAGTGATCTTATGCTACACCTCCGTTGACGAAAGAGGGAATGAAGAACGCGGCCACTTACTGCGTACGATCCAAGGCGTCCAAAAATTGATTGTGCAGCGGGACGGTAAAGCATGAAACTACGCCCCGAGCAGGATTCGATCGTTTCGTACACTGGCGGACGCATGGGTGTGGCAGCCGTCCCCGGCAGCGGTAAAACCTTCACGCTCAGTAAGCTGGCAGCCTCCTTGGTTGCCCGCGGCGGGTTGAAGGATGACCAGGAAGTCCTGATCGTGACCCTGGTAAATTCTGCCGTTGATAACTTCTCCGAGCAGATCAACCGCTTCATCAAAGAAGAAGGCTTGATCCCCGGCATGGGGTATCGGGTCCGTACGCTGCATGGGTTGGCCCATGATATCGTACGCGAACGGCCTGGCCTGGTCGGTCTGCCGGAACGCTTTGATATATTGGATGAGCGTGAATCCTCCAATATCCTCACCTCGATCACCACGGGATGGATCGCAGAACACCCTGATTTCCTGGCAAGCTACACCAACCCGGATTATGACCTGCATCGTCTACGCAAAGAGTGGGAAGAATTAGCCAACGATCTGGCCAACGCAATGATCCGGCAGGCAAAAGATATTCAATTATCACCTGTCGATTTCCGGGCACGCTTACAGGCGATTGGGGCTAACGCTCCGCTGCTGGAATTAGGCTGCGATATGTATGCCCGTTACCAGCAGTTGGCTAATATGCGCGCCGCTGTAGATTTTGATGACTTGATGCACTTGGCTTTGAAAGCCCTGGAGAGTGACCCTGATTTCCTGGAACGTATCCGTTATCGCTGGCCGTATATCCTTGAGGACGAAGCCCAAGATTCCAGCCGGCTGCAAGAAAGCATCTTACGCCTGCTTTCCGGATCGAAAAACAATTGGGTGCGTATGGGTGATTCCAACCAAGCGATCTATGAAACATTTACTACGGCCAGCCCGGAATTCCTGCGCAGTTTCCTGCGCGAACGCGGTGTGTCTGCCAAAAGTCTTTCCGTATCCGGCCGTTCCACCCGCAGTATCATCTGGCTGGCCAACCGCCTGGCGGATTGGTCTCGGACCGACCACCCCGTTGAAGCGCTGCGTACCTCGTTGACCCTGCCGTTGATCTATCCAACCGCATCCGATGACCCCAAGCCCAATCCGCCCGATAACCCGGATGGAATTAGATTGATGGCCTATAAATACCAACCTGATCAAGAGATACAGGCTATTGCTAATTCGGTTGCCAAATGGCTGCCGGATAACCCCAAAAAGACAGTTGCCGTGCTTGTGCCGCGAAAAGCGCGTGGGTATAAGGTGGTGGAAGCCCTGAAAACATTGGGGGTTCCTTACCTCGAACTGCTCAACTCAACCATCTCTACCCGTCAGACAGCGGATGTGCTTGCATCCATTTTACGCACCCTCAACGAACCTGCCTCGGGAGGAAAACTGGCGGACGCCTACCGGCGGATCAAACAATTGAATGAGGAAGAGTCCAAGAAGGACGATATCTACAAAGAGGTAGGATCCCTCCTGCGCAAGATCCGCCGGATGGAAGAGTTTTTAGCCCCCTTACCTGGCCATGATTGGCTGGATGATCCTGAAGGGCAGGAGATCAATGCGGATGTTTCGGCAGAATTAGCCGCCTTTAAGGCACAGGTCCTCCGCTGGCAGCAAGCTTGCCTGCTGCCGATCGATCAATTATTGATCACAATCGGTCAGGACCTGTTCACAAAACCTGCTGACCTGGCATTAGTACATAAGCTGGCTTTGACCTTGGAACAATCCGGTCGAAACCACCCCGGTTTCAACATGCCGGAGTATGCCGAACAACTTAATACCATCGCCACCAACCAACGCAAATTCTTGGGCTTCACTGATGAAGACACCGGTTTTGACCCAGAGAAGCACAAGGGTAAAGTGATCATCGCAACCGTCCACAAAGCCAAAGGTTTGGAATGGGATAGGGTCTACCTGGCTTCTGTGAGCACCTATGATTACCCATCCGCGGTAGCGGGGGACACGTTTATCGGAGAGAAATGGTTCATCCGCGGCCGTCTGAACCTACAGGCTGAGGCATTGGCACAATTGAATGCCTTGGCAAAAGGAGATGCGGTCGGGTTGTGGATGGAAGAAGGTATCGCCACCGAAGAAGCCCGGCTCAGCTACGCTTCCGAACGACTGCGCTTGTTCTACGTTGGCATCACGCGAGCCAAGGAAGACCTGATCATCACCTGGAACAGCGGGCAACGCGGTGAAAGCAATATAGCGTTGCCGTTGAATGTGCTGCTGTTAGAATGGGAGAAACATCATGCCGATCAGGCCTGATTTCATCTTCAGTCAAAAAAGTTTGCAAGACTACCTGGATTGTCCGCGTCGTTTTCAATTACGCTATATCCAACGCCAGGCATGGCCGGCTGTGCAAAGCGAACCGATCCTCGAGTGGGAGCAGCACATGGAGAACGGTCAGCGCTTCCACCGCATGGTGCAGCAATCATTAGCCGGGATACCTGTAGACGTAATATCTTCTCAAGCGAACAATGAAAACTTGCTGCGCTGGTGGGATGCCTTTCGAACCTATCCACCGCCCGACCTGCCAAAAATCCAACAAGCGGAAGTTATGCTTTCAGCTCCCTTTGCCGGATACCGGTTGGCAGCTGTAGTAGATTTAGTAGCCGTCGAACCCGACGAGTGCTTGGTTATTGTGGATTGGAAAACCTCCATAAAACGTCCCTTGAGGACCTGGCTACAGCAGCGTCTACAGACCAGGGTGTATCCGCTGATTGCCGTACTGGCAGCTGGTACCTGGAATAATCACAAGAATTGGCTTCCCAATCAGATCGAGATGGTGTATTGGTTCTCTGATTTTCCCGAAAAGATCGAACGGTTTTCCTATACTACGGATCAATACACTGCTGACACAAACTACATCACCAATCTTATCCGCGAGATCGATTCGCTCGATACATCCTCATGGCCGATGACGAACCAGGAAAAACTGTGCGGGTTCTGTAATTACCGTTCGCTGTGTTCGCGCGGCAGCAAAGCAAGTAATTGGGAAGAAATGGAAGAAGAAGCCAGCAATGGTGCTGCTCCAAGTCTGTTGGATATTGACCTGGATCAGATCGGGGAGATTGCCTTTTGATCACTGCACCGGTTAAATGGGTTACCCTACCTGCGGTTCAACCCTCGGCTGAATTATTGGATCTTGCTCATGGGCAGCGTCTGGCAGCCCAGGCATTAGTCCGGCGGGGGTATTCCACCCCGGCTCTGGCAGCCCCATTCCTCTTCCCTGATCGATATTCTCCCTCAAATCCCTTTGAACTACCGGATATGGAAAAAGGCGTTGAACGGCTTGAAGAAGCCTTCCGCACTGGGGAGCATATCGGTGTATGGGGTGATTTCGATGCCGATGGCCAAACCTCTACTTCACTTCTTGTGCAAACTCTAACCTGGCTGGGCGCTAAAGTGACCTTTCACATCCCGGTCAGAGGAAAAGAAAGCCATGGAATTGCCATTCCAGCCCTTGATGATTTCTTATCAACCGGGGTAAAGCTTATCCTAACCTGTGATACCGGTGTTACTGCCCACCCGGCTGTTGAACACTGCACGACTCTGGGCATTGATGTTGTCATCACCGATCACCATACACTGCCCGCAGATCTCCCGAGTGCACATGCGGTCATCAACCCGCAGAGGCTGCCGGAAGGGCATCCTTTACGCCCGTTATGTGGAGTTGGGACAGCCTATAAACTCGCCGAGGCTCTCCTAGGCCGCGCCGCCAAGACCGATCTTATCCCACAGTTATGGGACTTGGTGGCGATTGGGAGTGTAGCCGACCTGGCCGCATTGACCGGTGATGGGCGCTGGTTGGTGCAAAAAGGTTTAGATGGTTTACGCCATACCAACCGATCCGGTTTGAAAAAATTGGCTGAGCTGGCCGAGATCCAATTGAATAATCTCAGTGAAGAACAGGTTGGTTTTGCCATTGCTCCACGCCTGAACGCCATCGGCCGTCTAGGGGATGCCAACCCCATCGTGTCATTCTTGATCGATCCGAGTGAACAAGAAGCCGCCCAAACGGCTGGAAAATTGGAAGGGTTGAACCAAGAGCGGCGCTCCTTGACCGATGCAGTTTTCAAAGGGGCTCTATCCCAAATAGAAAAAGATCCCGGATTATTGCAGGAACCGGTCTTGATCTTATCACATCCTGAATGGCCGGCCGGTGTTGTAGGCATTACCGCCAGCCGTCTAGTGGAGCTGTATCACCGCCCAACCATCCTTTTCCACGCCATTGCGGGTGGAAATGCTAGTGGTTCGGCCCGTTCGGTGGAAGGCATCAACATCACCCAGGCTATATCCGAACAAACGGAAATACTCAACGGTTTTGGCGGCCACCCCATGGCTGCCGGGCTGTCCTTACCCACAGACTCCTTACCTGAATTCCGGCGGCGCATGTCTGCCACCATTGCAAGGATGTCACAAGCGCTTCCGGAAGTGCTAGAACTGCCGATCGATGCCTGGGTCAATTTGCAAGACCTAAACCTTGATTTGGCGCTCGGGCTTGAGCCTTTAGCTCCTTTTGGGGCTGGTAATCCACCATTGATATTGGCTATACGCAATCTAACTCTTCAAGAAGTTCGCGAGATCGGTAAAAACCGCGACCATCGCCAATTAACCGTTGTTGACGCAGGCGGGTCCACGGCCAAGGTGATGTGGTGGCAAGGCTCTGGTTCCCCGCTCCCGGAAGGTTTATTCGATCTGGCCGTTACACTGCGTGCCCGTAATTACCGCGGCCAAATGGATTCCCAGATTGAATTTATCGCCGTCCGTTCAGCGGAAAGGTCTTTACCTGAATTAACCTCTCCCAGCACCCAGTACGAGATCATCGACCGGCGCCTGGATGCAGCTCCGATCGAAAGCTTGATCTCATTGGCAAACGATCCGGATTGCGTGACGTGGCGCGAAGGACTGGACTTTCAGAATATTCCCGGTTCAGACCGGTTTGGGTTGACTAAAGCCCGGACGTTGGTCATTGCCACGCTCCCACCTGACCGCGATACCCTGCAAAAAGCGCTTCAAATCGTCCGTCCTCAAAAAGTGATCTTATTTGGCCTCAACCCTACTCTTCCGGGAAAATTCCAAGTGCATGAGAGTGCGGCGAAAATGATCAATTATGCTCTCAAACAGAAAAATGGTGCGTTCTCCGCTGAGAAAATGGCTGCTTTTCTGGGTGTCACCCGTCTCGAGATAGATCTCGTTATCCGCGGTTTGGCTGCCGCCGGTAAGATAAGTGTGGAAACCGAAGAAGGTGATCTTTTCCATGTTGTCAGCGGAGGAACGGTCAACGAGGATTTATTGCATCAATTTGAATCTGCGTTAGAATATACCTTCAAAGAAACAACCGCCTACCGGCAGTATTTCCTTCAATCAACCGATGTGGCAGCGTTATTGCCATCCCTTTTACGAAAAACCCATTAATTATATGAACGAGATCGATCAGAAAATTACTCTACTAAGAAATATACTCGTCCAAAACCATTTGGATGGCATTCTGCTCCAGCGGAACAGCAGTTTTTCCTGGGTCACGGGTGGGTTCACCGGTTGGGTCAATTCTGCCGGATCATTTGGTGAAGTAAACCTGTTAGTGACTGCAGAAAAAGTCTTGTTGATCACAAATAATATCGAAGCGCCGCGTTTACACCATGAAATGGATGTAGAAAAACATGGCTGGGAGATCATCGATTTTCCCTGGCAGGCGCAAGG
>DATMYN010000142.1:0-3462 GCA_035560875.1 Longilinea sp.
CCATTATCCGGATCATGCAATCCTTAAAGATTGGTTTTAATGCGATAATTCACTGCAGAACTATTACTTCGACAACGAATACCTTTTTTTCATTGAGATTTAAACCACAGAGGTGAAACCATGGCTGAAGAATTTGGAAATCCGCATGATATGGGGAATGTAGTTCGCAGATTTGAAGGTAAAGGAGTTGTTGGACCGATGATCGGTTTTATCATCGGATTGGGGCTGACAGTCCTTGGTATTTGGGCGCTTGTGCAGACCAATGACGATGAATATGGGTATCTGCGCATGGCACTTCTCTTTGGTGGGGTTGTGTTATTGGTGAGCGTCATCGAATTGGGCTATGCCTTAGGAAATCACCTGGTGGTGTTATTCGAGGATGGATTTATTTATAGCAATACCCGAAAACTGGTTGCCGCCCATTGGAGTGATATCCAGGCGGTTTGGCAGCTTCACCGGAGAGGGCGCGGGGCAACCATCCGCTATACCGTAAAAATTCGCGGAATTGAAAAGCCGTTGGTTTTAACCGTTGATCACTTCAAAGATGTGGATGATCTAGGTAAGATCATTCAAAATCAGGTGACCCAAGTCCTTTTACCCAAATATATTGCGGCATTAAGGGAGGGGAAACGGGTAAAATTTGGGAATTTTGCTATAGACAATCAAGGAATATCTTCAGGGAATAAATTGGTTCCTTGGGAGAAGATCCAACATGTGAACATTCGGAATGGTGCGGTGATGATAAAACAAGAAGGTCAATGGATCGCCTGGCCGCAGGTGATGGTGGCTGATATCCCCAATCTATTTGTTTTCCTCACCTTGGTGGATCGAATTGTAAAGGTCAGCTAAGTATCATAAATCCAGCTAACCAGTTTTACCGGTATCGGAGGCTTTTTTGGTAGATAAAGATGAATGGACCCGACATGACCAATCGGTGATGGATTGCCGGGCTTGCCCGCGCCTGGTCGAATGGCGCGAAAAAGTTGCCCGTGAAAAAAGGCGTGCCTTTCGGGAATGGGACTATTGGGGGAAACCGGTTCCCGGTTTTGGCGATCATACCGCCAGGGTGTTGGTGCTTGGACTGGCTCCTGGCGCCCACGGCTCGAACCGAACCGGACGGATGTTCACCGGAGATGCCAGCGGGGATTTTCTTTACCCGGCGCTGCACCGGGCTGGATTTGCCAGTAAACCTTTCTCCGCCGACCGTCAGGATGACCTGCTCTTAAAGGATATTTACATTACCGCCGTGTGCCGCTGCGCTCCACCGGATAATAAACCAACTCCGCTTGAAATGGGCACCTGCCAACCCTTTTGGGCAAAAGAATGGGATCTGCTCCCAAACCCCGCAGGCATTGTAGCTTTAGGAAAGATCGCTTTCGATGCGGCGGTTGCATTCCTCCGCCAGCGGGGGTTTGAATATCCGCAGACTGATTTTAGGCATAATGTCTTGTATTCAACCGGGAAGGCAAAACCCTGGATCCTGGCTTCCTACCATCCCAGCCGGCAAAACACGCAAACCGGACGGCTAACAGCGGTCATGTTTGATGCAGTTTGGGAGCGGTTGAGATCAATCCTCATCTCGTGATTTTCCACTATCCTTGTACAATTTTTGAATGCTTTCATAGTTCATAGTAGACTTCAAGTTGGAGATGGATATGAATAAGAAATGGTTGTGGTTTTCTCCTTTGATCGTGATCGTGCTTATATTTGGTGGTTTTTCCGCTTGGGCGTACTCTACCGCCGACCCAATGGCGGAAGCATTGGCCGCTGTTGAGGATTCCAGCAGCGTTGATGTACAAAGCGGGGATTATTTAGTCTTCTCCCCTGTGGATCAGCAGACCACCACCGGATTGATCATTTACCCCGGCGGTCGGGTGGATTACCGGGCATATGCTCCATTAGCTAACCGTATCGCCCAAGAGGGTTACCTGGTTGTAATCGTGCCGATGCCTTTCAACCTGGCTGTGTTTGGGATCGATGCGGCGGATGCGGTTATCGCTGACTTCCCACAGATCCAAACCTGGGCAATTGCCGGGCATTCATTGGGCGGCTCGATGGCAACCCATTATGTGGTTTCTCACCCGGGCGAGATAGCCGGCATGGTCTTGTGGGCCAGCTATCCGGCCGAATCGGATGACCTCTCGCAGATGGATATCCGGGTTGCTTCGATCTATGGTTCCAACGACGGTCTGGCTACCCCGGAGAAGGTGCTGGCAGCCGTTCCACTCCTACCCTCTGATACTATGTGGGTTGAGATCGCCGGCGGCAACCATGCCCAGTTTGGCTGGTATGGTCCGCAGAGCGGCGATAATGAAGCCACTATCGATCGAGCAGATCAGCAAGCACAAATTGCAGAGTCCACCTTGCTTGTTTTAGAGCAGATCCAAGGACAGTGATCGTGATAGTGCTATTATGGATTGGGATTGGGTTGGCAGTAGTGCTCCTTTTTGCCGCCATAATGCCATTGGTCATCCCAATCCCACCCATGCTGAATACCCGCTTACCTGATCAATTAGCGGATCCAGACAGCTTGTTTACCCAGGTCAACGGACTTTTGATCCACTATAAAGATTCCAGCGGGGATAAACCGGTCATCGTGTTACTGCACGGGTTTGGCGCCAGCCTTTTTTCCTTCAATGCGGTTGCGCACACATTAGCCAAAAAATTTAGGGTAATCGCCTTTGATCGGATCGGGTTTGGATTATCTCAACGCCCGACCGTTGGGGAATGGAAAACCGAAAACCCGTATTCTAATCAATCTCAGGTAGCCATTCTATTCGGTCTCCTAGACCAACTGGGAATAGGAAAAGCGACCTTGGTCGGGCATTCCGCCGGGGGAGCGATCGCCATTCAAGCCGCCCTGCAGCAGCCTAAACGGGTAAGCGGATTGGTCTTGGAAGATACGGCGGTATTCAATCAGGGTCATGGATTCTCGGGTGGGATGAAATTCTTGCTCGATACACCGCAGGCTGTGCGGATCATGCCTTATCTGATCCGAAGACTATTAACTAACGGCAATACATTCATCGGTAAAGCCTGGCATGCTCCCGAACGGATCACGGAAGAAACCTTTGAGTTCTACAAGCGTCCGCTGCAGATCGACGGCTGGGATCGGGCTCTGTTTGAATTCACACGGGCTGAGCGTTCACCCATTACCGATAACCAACTTATAACGTTATCTCTACCCGTTTTGGTTATTTCTGGGGATGATGATCAGTTCATCCCTCCCAGGGACAGCGAAAAACTAGCCAAACAAATTCCGCTCGCGCAGCTTGTCTTGTGTAAAGATTGCGGGCATATCCCCCACGAAGAAAAACCGGAAGAGTTTATGAACGCAACAATCCCGTTTCTGCAGACTTTAAATCAATAGTGGGATAGGTCATTGCGTAAGTTCGCTAATTATTAATTCTAGTAATGGGGGATTGAAATTACCCACGCCTGATTGTATAGTCATGTATATAT
>DATMYN010000143.1:0-7369 GCA_035560875.1 Longilinea sp.
GCTCTAACTAATCAAGGAGTATCAATGAACCCCAAACCTGAAGCTACTTTTACCTGCCCTTGGTGGTTACTATTTTCATTTGATAATCCACTCCGAAAAATGATCCATGATCCGATACAGATACTACGTCCATTCGTAAAACCCGGAGATACGGTGCTGGATGTTGGCTGCGGAATGGGTTACTTTTCACTCGGTCTGGCAAAATTGGTCGGCCCGCAGGGCAAAGTCATCGCGGCTGATCTTCAGCCCCAAATGCTGGATGGGCTCACAAAACGGGCACTCCGGGCCGGATTGCAAGACCGGATATTCCCCATTCAGTCAACCCATGAAACCATCGGTTGCTCTGAGCCTGTCGATTTTATCCTGGCTTTTTGGATGGTGCATGAAGTGCGTCAACGCGCACTATTCATCCGAGAAATCTATTCGTTGGTAAAACCCGGCGGTTCCTTTTTAGTAGTCGAACCGGTTGTGCATGTCTCAGGTCGTGATTTTGAGCGGACGATCGCCCTTTGTAAACAAATCGGGTTTACCCAAGTTAAAAGAGTGCCTGTAGCTTCAAGCCGGGCAGTTTTCTTTCAAAAATAAACGGTCATTACTCATGGATCAACAACACCACCACCCCCTTCCGCGTGTATTCGGACAAATCTTGCCCCGAGACGTTGTGGCTAAGGTTCAAGAACGTTACTCAAGGATTTATATAAGCTGCGAAATCCCCACAAACCGCACGCTGTATATGCATTTGCATGACTATATCTTGCCCGGTTTAGCTTACTACCAAGTGCTGCGGGAAACTGGGTTTTCCCAAGAACAAGCCATCGAGAAAATCGATGATCTATTCGATTGGTTCGGCGCACGCGGTCAGAAGCGATTCCGGCTGCTTGGTCGCCTCCCTTTCATTTACTCACTTCTGCGGCTGATCATTAAGCCATTCATGCGGCAATACCCCGAACCCGGATGGGAGATTGAATGGGTCGAAAACTCGCCAAATGCGATCCGATTCAATATGAAAAAATGCTATTACTATAAAACCCTCACTGACTTGGGGGCACCGGAATTAACCGCCTCATTTTGCCGGATTGACGACCTGGTTTACGAGAATTTATCCCCCAGGATGATCTGGCAGCGTACTGAAACCATCGGACGCGGGAATGAGTTATGTAACTTCTGTTTCTTCAAGACTAAAGTAAAAGAATAGGTTAGGAGTATATGCGACCCGTCATTATCCCACTTAGCCTCTCCCAGGTCTACCTCATACCATGTTGGGAAGGTTACTTGCAGATCGACACAGGTTACGATAGAGATTATGCCAAATACAGGCATGGTTTGGAAAGAAAGGGCATAGAACTCTGTGAAGTCAAATATCTTCTCTTAACCCATCACCATGATGACCATGCCGGCTTTTTGAATGAACTGTCCCGTGATACAGCGATCACAATCATTGCCCATGAGAATGCCAGAGAGCTATTAAAAAAAGGGGTGAATGATAAATCCCGTGGGGGCGGCTATATCAACCACTTTATCAAGGTTGTGGCCGATATCAAAATGCGCTTTGACCCGCATTGGACCCTGACTTTTCCCCCTTTCACGTTACGCAGTGAAGACATCTTGGTAATGGACAATGATAATCTGCTTTTGCGCCGCCTAGGAGTAAACGGCCGGATATTGTACACTCCCGGGCATTGTATCGATCATTTAACGGTCGTTCTCGATTCCGGTGAAGCATTCTGCGGAGATGCTGCATCCAGTTTCTTGTTATGGGCCGGTCTTCGATATTGCACATTATTTATGACCGATATGCAGATAACTTACCAAAGCTGGCAAAAAATGTTGGATGTCGGAGCCAAATGGATCTATCCTGCACACGGGAAACCGTTCAGTGCTGATCAGTTACGTCAAAATATGGGGTTGATCTCCAATGAGCAATTGGTAAAGTTCTTCTAGAATCACTGTTCCAACCCTACTTGATAAATCTGGACCTCGCAAACCATTCGGTTTAGAGAAAACCCCCACTGCTCTTGGGGGTTTTCCGATCACAAGGAGACTGGATTCTCAATTACCGCTAATTTTTCGGACGGCCCGGGAAAATGAAGGAAATCGGGTCGCCTACCTTGAAACCGGCTTCCAGTCCGGTGTACAAGCTACCGGTAATCTTGATGATGATATTCATATGGTTGGGGAAATGGGTCATATCATATCCGGCCAGGGTACCAATTTCTCGCCCGCCCACCATCACTTTATCGTCAACCCAAATAACACCGCTTTCCAATACCTCAAAATATCCGAGATAGGAGATATCATTCACCACTTTACCCGGTCCCGCTTCAGGTTCAGCCGTCAAAATGATCTCATGGATCTCGTTCTTCAAGACCGCCCGGGATGGGTATTGGACCAACTCCAGCCCGCGGTTACCCGCCCGGGCATCCAAGATCACACATACCTTACCGTTAACAATATTTTTGTCAGCACAAGGATATTTTGTGCTGAGTGATTTGGCAGCATAAGGATCAGGGCACATGGTTTCCTCCTAAAGGGTATGATCGATTCCACACAGCGATAACAGATCCGGATGCGGTGGTTGCAGGATATCCACGATGGGTGTGGTTTTGATCTTCTCACGGCAAACCTGTAACAATCGGATCTTGTCTACATACGCCGGGTTATAATTCCCGGTTTTTTGCAGGTATTCAGGGTAAAACGGATTCACAGTAATGAAATGCAACGGAATAGGAGCTATGTAAGATATCTGGCATTTCAATTCTTTCAGTTTGGCGAAACAACTCTGCCAGACCAGCGGATTACCGGAAGCCAATAGGTTCAAGGGGCTGTAGAAAAGGAAAGAAGTCCCGCTGATTTTATCTGCATACCGTTCCAGTAACAGTTGAAACAACAAGGGGCTGAACACACCCGGGATCAAGACCTCCCCGCCCGTTCCGGAAACCAGCCAACCGGCAACGGTCTCCATGGAAATTTCATCCATCACGGAACTATAAGGCAGTTGTTCCACTTTACCCGCGTTGGAACGAAAATTTACCACCATTTCATTACGGTCTTCGATGGGAGTGTGGCAAGGATAATGAAAAAGACTTTCCATGGCGGCGGCATGATCAGTAATAACATCGATACGTTCATCGAAAGCCGCACCGGTAGATAGAATCATCCCATCCGCCAGAACCATAGCCGCCAAACGGTTTAATGCCCCGTCCAAAAAGGTAAGCTGAATATCCATCTCTCTCAGCAGGTCGAGTAGAATGATAATATCCAGCTTTCGGTTGGGACCGGCCAAGACCACATAACCGGGGGATATTACTTTGGCGATCATGATCTCACCCAATATAGTTTTCAAACCGGTCGGTTGGATAACGCCATACTCCGCCGTACCATATTTCAAGCACGGCTCAGCCGTGGCGATGACCATACTCTTTTTGGCAAAATAGCGGGGCTTGGGGAGTCCGGTCACATGGTCAGTGTTTTCACCGTCATAGCCAATACTGGTCAATGCGGTACGGATACCCTTTTCGGCCACCAGTTCCAGCATATGTAAGGCTGTGGTGGTCTTCCCGGTATTTTTCGCTGTACCGACAAAGCCAAGTGTTTTCATTTAATAGTTACTCTCTTACCGTTCCACTGCCAACCCGCCCGGGGTATAAACCATCTTCCTGGCTGCCCAACAACCCTTCATAGATCGAAGCCACAAAATCACCCCGTTCAGCCACCTGTTTGAGGGTAGCAGTGATCTTCTCATGGATCTCATCCTTGATCGATTCGATGGCCGGGGTTATGTTTGCTTTGATGCTGCCTTGGAAGCGCAGTTCATCCCGCACAGCCCGCAAGGTATCCACACGCGCCTGAACCGATATCGGTCCCTTTGAATAGGCCTCATCGGATGAAGCAATGGTCACTGCATCGACGCCCATGGTTGAAGCCAGAGTGGCGTGCAGGGAGGTTTGTAACGCCGACTGCACCCTATCGGGTGTATGGGTCATAAAACCCACCGGTTCGCCCGGCCATAAAGGTGTATCGACAATATCGCGCCAAACCGCCAGTTTGGCGATATTCATCTCGATCATATTATCATCCATCAAGCCATTGATGGTCATATACGGTGAGAAGCACAGCAGCGGTTTCGGTATAGGCCTGGCTCCCAATTTCAAACCCAAAGCCATCATGATCAATAAACCGGCAAAGGTCTTGTAGGGGGGTACCCCACTCAACTCATCGTTACCGGGGATATCAAAAGGTATCCCATATTGAGCAGCCAACATCAAGGAATAAATCCCATCCACGGTCAAACGCTGCGGGTCGGTGCCCCCGGCTGTGCTGCCGTACGGGATATTGATCTTGAACAGGTCTGCTCCGGCAGCATGCCCCAACACCTGGGTTTCCGGAGTATTCAAACCACGATGACCGCGCACATTCCACAATGTATAGGGCTCCATGAAATGGCGGATGAATTTGAGGTTTTCCAGGGTAATGATGGTGCCATCATGCTCATGGGTCAAATGCCCTTCCAACAAACCTTCGCGCTGTGCATTCCAGGAAGGATCAAAATGGAAAACCCCATCGATCCCCCACGCTTCCGCTACCTTGATATGGAATACATCCATCACCGGGCAGCCGGTGCCGTATTGAGAGAAGAACAAAGGTTTGGTGCCGGTGTGGCGCAGCGGTGTAAATTCCCCATGAGCCGAGTCAAACAGACCAGGCACCTTATCGATTTCGGATTTTCCCAACCAACGGACGCCGTTGGGTAATTGTTCAGATTGGTAAAAAGCTTTGATCTCCGCATCACAAAAGCCGATATATTTTTCCAACAACCGTTTTCGGGTATCCGGGTTTACGCGGCTTTCCCGTTCAGCTACCTCACATTCCAGCATTTCCATACGGACTTTCGCCCGTTCGATCCCATCGGTGGTTTTTTTGCCAACCCAATTAGTCACCTGGTCAGCGATCACCCCGAGGTAATTTTCAATGGTCGTATCATAGAATTTATACGAATAGGCTCCGGTAATATCCGGTTTTTTACGCGAACTAACCTGCCCGGCGTCAACCTCATTGCACGAGATCCTATTCTCGATGAAATCGATCAATTCGCCCATCTTGAGTTCGCCAACAAAGCAGCCATCAAACCCCAATTCAGTGCCGATCTCTTTCGTTATGGCCATACCGCCAACGCCTATGCGGGTGGTATTGCGTAACCCGGCTGCTTCGGCCAGATCCACCAGGGAACTGAGGATTTCGGCCACTTTGTACCCTAAGGTCCGGCTGACCAATATGGCGCTTGGGCTAAGCTCCAACGCTTTTTGGATCACTTCTTCAGGGGAGGTACCGGGCGGCATAGAGACAGCGTCATAACCGGCATCAACTAATTTCCTTTTGATCAGCTTAATTGCATTATCGTGGACGGGATCAAGGGGAGCTAATAATACGGTTGTCATTTTTCCTCCTGTGTTTCCATCCAACGATATTGATCACCCGGATGATGGATATAACTGCGGATACGGACCCTGGCACCCCAAGCCTTGAATTCAAGAAAAACAATATCGCCATGCGGAAGGTTGAGTTCTAAAGCCAATGCTTCAGCCAGTTCTTTGGCTTCCTCTTCCGTTTTACAATATAAGAACGTCTCGATATCGATGGCGTCTACCACTCTGTCCAAGGCTTTTTTCATCTTCTGTCCTCCTACCTGATCCTTTTTTTAAAAAGCGTATTAATAAGTCAGGATCCTGTTCCAAAAGGCAGGGCATGGTGACTTCCAATTTTTCCCATTAGAATGATCACTACGCCCTGCCCTGGTTTCACCCGGATCTACAATACTCCGGAATATTCGTTCTATACTAGTCGATCATTCCGGCATACCGGCAAATGACCTCGATCGATTTGAAGCAGGCTTTCACAGCCAGACGGGTTATGTTTTCAATCAACTTGCCTTCTTCATCCACATTGCCGACACCATTGGAAATGTAGATATTACCGTCATAGGCGATGGTTGGAACTAATCCCATCTGCGACATGCAGTTCTGCAGGATCTGAGTACCGGCATACATATCTTCCATGGAGAACACCGGGATACCCATTTCGCCGTTCCGCCAGCTATCATAATAGTTCAACTCAACCGCCTGGGAATTGGGTGATTTGTAGAAACTCCATCCGCTCTTGAGGGATTTAGGAAGCAGTTCGAATTCTTCCATGCAGATCCGGTAGAGACCATCGAGAGCCGTGTTGGCGATCTCCGGGCGGTCCTTGAGGATCTTCATGGCAGCTAAAGCTCCGGCCAATGCTTCTTTTCCAGGGTCAAAACCAACATGGACAGCTTTTCCATGGGATGAGAGAGTACCATAGCGGGCGCCGTGAATACCTAAAGCCCGGCGAATGGGAACCATGGATTCCTCTTTGCCGATGATCAAACCACAGGTAGGCGACCCGGAGGCTTTATCCATGCTATAGATGATCACATCACAGCCAACCTTGCGGATGTCGGTGCCGATAAAGGGAACACCCCAGGCGTTATCAATGATATAGGGCACATCGTACTTGGCGGCCAAGGCAGCCAGACCGGTTTGAACGACCGGTACGCCGCCTTTTTTATCCCCATAACCATAACCGGGGGTATCGTACCCTAATGAGGCAAAACCGGAAACCGAATCGCAATGACGGGCAGCGATTTCTTCAAATTTCTTTACCGTAGCGGAACCATCTACGTGCAGCAGATCAGGACACGGGCAGTATTTAATCCCATGGCAGTCATACGTTGCGCCAACGGGTTTCACGAAGATGGTATCCAGGTTATACGCTCGTTTTCCCTGCACACCGTATTCACCGGCTGCCTCACCGCGTTCTGAGAGTGATTCTTTATAGCGCGGCGGGAACGGCTTTCCATACGCGCCCTGGTGGTGCATGTGGCGCTCAAAGGGGGCCAGATAACGAGCCCGGTAGGAATCGCCCTTACCCATGGTTGGAGGTGAGCATAGCGTATCATAAGAAACAACCAGCCCGGCTTCGCAGGTGCTGATCAAAGCCGCATCGTATTCATCACCATAGAATTCTTTGACAATATCTCGGATCTTCTCATCAAAAACGGCTGAGGGGATCACTTTGCGTGAGACATCGGTAATAGCGGCATCAACCTCACGGCTGAGCAAACCATGGCAGCCCGAAACAGCGCCGGTAAGACCAATATTACCTTTCATCTCCGGCGTAATACCGATTTCATCGGCGATCTTGCGAACATCGGCGTATATGCTCGCCTGATTCGCTTGAAGTTGTTTATACACCTGGTACTTGAACTGGTATTTCTTTGTCATTTCCAAATCTCCTTTAGATTTCAGAAATATCTGACGAGTATAAGAACGGATCGCATCGTATATTATAT
>DATMYN010000144.1:0-2495 GCA_035560875.1 Longilinea sp.
ATACACATTCTATGCCAAAAATCGACACGGTCCTTTGGCAATGAATTATTTTACACAATAAAAAAACCTCAAGGAAGTAAAAACCTTGAGGTTATTAATGGTACGTTATCCCTTACTCTTCAGCACCTGTCCAAGTCCTAAGCAATGAAACATAGAATGAAACCATTTTGGCAAGGCTGTCTACCCCAATCCTTTCGTTATTGCCGTGGATGCGGCCCAACTCTTCGGGATCCAACACAACCGGCATAAAGCGGTAGACCTGCTCACTGACCGCATAATAAAAGCGGGAATCAGTTGCTGCCAATACCAATGAGGGCACTACCGGTATGCTGCCAAAAGCGCGCCTGGCTGTGCTCTCCAACGCCTGATAAAAGGGAGAATCGATCGGTGACAGGGGAGAAGCTTCGCGGGCGGTGCCTTCTGCCGGAGCAAAGGTAACCTTTTCATTCCCAATCGCTCTTCGGATGTGATCGCACACCCCGGCTACGGTATCCCCGGGCATGAGGCGGAAATTGACCGCCGCTTTGGCATCCGCCGGAAGGACGTTGGTCTTGATCCCGCCGTCTATCATGGTAACTGCAGTGGTGGTGCGCACCAAGGCATTAATGGTAGGGCTTCCGGCTGTTTTACCCAACACCATTGGACGGAACAGCCAGAGATTGGCAAATGCCATTTGGTTCAAGAATGGCAGCGCCGGACCAATGCCCTGCATTAACATGGAGATCATTCCAAGGCGGGGGGGAAGGGGATGCTGCTCAATGCGGGTTATGGCTTCGGCCAAAGTACCGATGGCTGTATGGCGGGGCGGCATGGCTGAATGACCGAGTTTTCCTTCCACATTCAAGATCAAGGTCAAGAAACCCTTTTCAGCGATACCGATCATCCCAACCGGTACACTTACTCCATCCAGCATATTCTCAACCACCGTAAAGCCCTCATCCAAAACTGCTTCCAAATGGATGTCATTATCTTCCAGCCAACGCACGATCTTGCTGGCGCCCTCCACTCCGTTCACTTCCTCGTCAGCGCCAAAGAGCAGATAGATGCCCCGTTCAGGCTTATACCCTTCGGTTAATAAATACTCAACCGCTTCCAGGGTGGCAATCACCTGGTTCTTGTCATCCAATGCACCCCGGCCCCAAATGAAACCTTCAGCGATCTTGCCGGAGAAAGGCGGAAATTCCCAATCGGCTTCACTATTCGGGTCAACCGGAACAACATCCAAATGCCCCAACATTCCGATCGGATTAAGGTCGGGGTTCTTGCCCGGCCAGAAGAAAACCAGACCGCTCGCGCCGGTCTCCACTTTATTCAGTTTCTTATATACCAAAGGGAACATTTTCTCGAGCGCTTTGTATAAACCGGTAAACGCCTCGGGATTGGGACTTTTACCCTCATCAACGGTAATGGTTGGAAACTGGATGGCTTGTGAAAGATGTTTCGCCACCGAAACCGGATCTATGTTTTCTTCCGGTAAGGGTTCAACTACGTCGAGTGGTTTACCAAAGGTCGCGGTACGGATCAATATGAAGGCAACCAGAACAATGATCAGAATGGCAATAATAATAATGGCAGCCATAAGACACTCCTATCTATCAGGGTTGGGCATCAGCAAAAACTTCAGCGAAGTTGTTCAGAAAAAACGCAGCCAGGCGCGGGTCGTGGATGATGACCAAATTTTCATCATTCCGATCGGCAGCGCTGGCAGTGAAATTATACGACCCTACTACCACGATCGACCCATCGATAATGATGACTTTTTGGTGCAGTAAACCGGAGTATCCATCCAAACGCACATCCAACCCGTTTTCTTGAAAGGTGGGAAAATCCGAGCCGGTGGCATCAAATGCCAGTTCGCTATCGAAAACACCGCTCACACGCACACCCGCAGAAGCCCTCTCCAATACGGCGTCGGTAAGGCCGTTATCCGTCCAGACATACGCCATGATCACAATACTTTGCCCGGCTTCGGAGATCAGATCTTCAAGACGTACTTGAGGATTATCCTCCGGAGAAAAATAAACCTCAACGAGGGCGCCACCAATATTGACTTGGGGGTAGGGTGTATCGGCGGGGCTATAAGCGCTAAAGAGGCCCTGGGTAAACATCTCCTCGAACTCAACCGTGTAATCGGCTGCCAGCATGGCGTCTTGGATGGAGATCAGGTTGTTCGAATCCGAGATGCTGGCTTCGGTACTATAGTTCAAAGAACCGCTCCAAACCGTTTGTTGGTCGATGACCATGAATTTGTTATGCATCAGGCTTTCCTGACCATCCCCGATGAACGGTATCCCGGCAGCGATCAACCCTTGTGGAATGACCCCATCCGAGTTTTCGCTTTCCATTACCACCCGCACTTGCACACCGCGGCGGTAGGCGCGGATCAATGCATCGCCCACATCATCCATCGAAAAGTTATACATCGCCACATCGATGCTGTACTGAGCGTCATCGATCGCCTCGACAAGCAGCGTCGATAACCCCTGCTCAGAACC